>CAVKHY010000006.1:42536-43256 GCA_963656345.1 bacterium
GTTCTTGCAGTTTCTCCGTTAGAAAAGCCTCAAAATCAAGGATTTCTTGCAGGCACGTATCCAACTGCGCATAGATACTTTCCTGAGAGGCATCGTCGCTTAGCATAACCGTCCTCGTCTTGAAAGGTATCCGCCACTGCCAATCCTTTTTTCCGTACTTGGCATGGTAGAGACTGTCTATCTTTTCGCAAGCTGCAAGAAATTCCGGCGTTGCGTTGCGGGAGCTCAATGCAAGTTGGATATAAACACCATTCCCTGTACGATTAACAATCTCATAAAAATAGTGATTATCAGTATTCCACCCACTAGGTGCATTTGGAATATCAGGCAAAATAGAAGACATTGCATCCGTAGTAAAGCGGGTATAGGTACAGCTGCATTTTGCCAAGCACGCATGCACCTTAGGCTGATCAATCATCCACATGCGCAGCATGCTTGCAATCCTGTTCAGGCGAGCGTTGCCGCTGTCTGCTTGCAGGTAAGGGAGTATCACACTGCTGATTTTTTCACTCCACACTGCATGAAATTTTGCCATGCGAGGCCAATCAGCTTCATTTTTAATGCTAACGCCATCCAAACGATAGAGCATCCATGATGCTTTCGTTGCGTTCGACCTTTCCCACTCTAACGCAACGCCAAGTTTTCTCTCAATTTCTTGCCTGTGACTGAACAAAACATCGAAAAGTTCTTTATTTTTTTCAGCATCATCCTTGGCTATAT
>CAVKHY010000006.1:43266-43795 GCA_963656345.1 bacterium
TGGCTATATCAAAATCAACTCGCGCATGATCATAGGTTGCTATGCAGCTAATGAAGACACCGCCAATGCCAAAATAGCCATTCAAAGCATTTGATGTTACAGGATTGCGGCGATCGAATGCGCCATTGTTTCTATTTTGTTTCTGTATGATCGGCAACGCATAAGTCCAATACCGCTTACGCAAATCATAACGCTGCGCATCCGCTGTTTTCTCCGCTTGTGCATCCTTGAGGAAGAAAACAAGATCCATCGGTTCAGCACCATACAGTGCAAAAAGCTTGCGAAGCATATTCAGCTTCATCGATGTACTCGTATTGTACTCCACAAAGATGTGCTCATCAATTTTCAGTGCGCTTCTCAGTTCATTTCCTGTGCTGCTTACGTATCTTGCTAAATCAGTGCTTGCGCCGGTGCTGTAGGCTAAGCCGGAAAGAACACTCTTATCCCGCTGATGCAGGAATTTTACAATATGTTCAAACATGTCCACCCAGCTTGTTACCGGCTGCTCCATGCCTTGATAGCTGTATTT
>CAVKHY010000007.1:0-1814 GCA_963656345.1 bacterium
GGGCTGCCCTATATTATGCACCCGGTAGAGGTGGCCATGGAGTTGGCAAGAAACGGTGCCGGTGAAAACCTGATCTGCGCCGGATTCCTCCATGATACCATTGAGGATGCTTTTATCACGAGGGAGCAGCTGACGGCTGCCTTCAATGATGAAATCGCCGACCTTGTGGTAGAGGACAGCGAAAACAAGGAAGACAGCTGGGAGAAGCGGAAAACGGATGCTCTGGAAATGCTGCGGCGGCCGGGAGACAGGGATCACAAAATGCTGATGTGTGCCGATAAGCTTTCCAATTTGCGCAGTGTTTACGAAGGCTTGCAGGAAAGCGGCGAAGACGTGTGGAAACGTTATAAGCGTGGCAGAGAAAAACAGGCCTGGCTTTTCCATGAAACGGTGGCGGCACTTGCCCCGCTGGAAGGCCTGCCCATGTATGAAGAACTGAAGCAATTAACCCATGAAGTGTTTGATAGCCCGAAGGGCGAAGAAGAAAAATCATCCAATCTGAAAGGAAGTTGTTTATGAGCTTGACCATTGAAAAGAAGACGGGCGCAAAGGCCGAGATCACCCTGACCGGTCGGCTGGACACCACCACTGCTCCTGAAATGGAGGCTGTGCTGGATACGGTGCTGCCGGAAGCAAAAGAATTGGTGCTTGACCTGGAAAAATTGGAGTATATCTCCTCTGCCGGCCTGCGGCTGATTCTGAAAGCACAGAAGGCCATGGATCAAAAGGGCAGCATGAAGCTGATTCACGTTCCTGCCCCTGTGATGGAAGTGTTCACCATTACCGGCTTTGCAGATTTTCTGACCATAGAAAGCTGATAGCATGATGATCAATTTAACCGGAGATACCATCCTGCGGTTGGTGTTTGCAACGCTGATTCCCGGCGTACTGTCAGGCCTGTTTACCCTGCTGGAGAAGAAAACGAAGTTTTCCGCCTGGCATAACAGCCTGAAGCAAATCGTTATCGGCGTTACCTTCGGCATTGCCGCCATTTTGTGCACCCAGTTCGGCATCCGTGCCGGGGACGGGGTCATCATGAACGTGCGGGATGCTGCGCCCCTGTGCGCCGGACTTTTCTTTGGGGGCCCGGCGGGAATTATCGCAGGCTTCATGGGCGGCGTACACCGTTATTTGTGCGTCTTTTGGGGCGGCGGCAAGCTGACCCAGGTGGCCTGCTCCATTTCAACCTGCTTAGCGGGCATCTTCAGCGCCATGATGCGCCGCCGTCTCTTTGAAAACCGAAATTCCGGCTTCTTGTCCAGCTTCGGCATCGGCACCACCATGGAAGTGCTGCACATGCTGTTGATTCTGGCTACCAATTTGCGCCGGGTGTCCTACGCATTCCGGTATGTGCAGGCCTGCTCCTTCCCCATGATTCTGTGTACGGGCATGGCCGTCAGCCTGGCTTCTCTGCTCAGCGGCGGCGCCTTCAATAAGCGGAAGGTGGATCTGCAGAAGAAGCAAATCAGCTACGATTTCGGTTTCTGGCTGCTGATCTGCGTGGTGATCGCCTTCCTGGCCACCAGCGCCTTCACCCAGCAGATTGTATACCACATCATTACCGATGATGCGGAGCTTTACCGCAACGTAACCCTTTATCTGATCGTCTTCATGGAGATCCTGATTTACACAGCCTTGTTCATCCTGATTTACGAGATGCTGAAAAAGAAGGTTGTGCGGAATCTGCAGAAGGTGAATGCGGGGCTGAATGCCATCACCAACGGCAACCTGAACACGGTGATCGACGTGCGCGCCTATCAGGAGTTTTCCGAACTGTCGGATGATGTGAACGCCACCGTGGCCACCCTAAAACA
>CAVKHY010000007.1:1824-17495 GCA_963656345.1 bacterium
CCACCCTGAAGCACTACATCAAGGAAGCGGAAGAGCGGATCAATCACGAGCTGGAGTTTGCCCATCAGATTCAGCGGTCCGCCCTGCCGTCCTCCTTCCCGCCTTATCCCAATCGAACGGAATTTGACATTTATGCTTCCATGGATGCAGCCAGAGAAGTAGGCGGCGACTTCTATGATTTCTACTTTGTCAGCCGCAATCATCTGGCCTTTTTGGTGGCGGATGTTTCCGGCAAGGGGATTCCTGCCGCTCTGTTCATGATGACCGCCAAGACTATCATGAAGGACTTGGCGGAAAGCGGCCTGCCTGTGGATGAAGTCATGCGGAAGACCAACGACCGGCTGTGCCAGAACAATGAAGCCGGCATGTTCGTTACCGCATGGATGGGTATCCTGAATGTGAAAACCGGCAAAGTGACCTTCGCCAACGCCGGACATAATCCGCCCCTGGTGCGGCACGGGGATGGCAATTTTGAGTACCTGAAGACCCGCTCCGGACTGGTGCTGGCAGGCATGGAAGGCATGACCTACCGGGCAGGGGAAATTCAGCTGGAGCCGGAGGATACCATCTTCCTCTATACCGATGGGGTCACGGAAGCCACCAACCTGTCTAACGAATTGTATGGCGAAGTGCGGCTGAATCATGTGCTGAACATGTGCCAAAGCAAGCAGGTGGAGAACCTGTGCCATCGGGTGAAAATGGATGTGGACACCTTTGTGGGCAATGCGCCGCAATTTGACGATATTACCATGCTGGCCCTCACCTACAAGGGGGACATGCATGAAATGACGGTGGACGCCACGGTGGAAAACATTACGCCCATTACGGAATTCGTGGATGCCCAGCTGGATTCCCACGGATGCAGTGCCAAAGCCAAAATGCAGATCAACGTGGCGGTGGATGAAATCGTCAGCAACATCGCTCACTATGCCTATCCGGACAGTCAGGGACAGGTGACGGTGCGGATGGAAGTGGAGGACGGCGCCGCCTACATCACTTTCATGGATGAAGGCATTCCATTTAACCCCTTGGAAGAGGCTGACCCGGACATTTCCCTGGGCGCCGAAGAACGGGGCGTGGGCGGATTAGGCATTTTCCTGGTGAAGAAAACCATGGATACCCTGGCTTATGAACGCTGCGGCGCGCAGAATGTGCTGAAGATGACCAAGCGGATCTGACCGGAACAAACTTGTGCAGTACGCCTCAATGAGGAGGAAAAATGTATGTTGAAAGCAAGCTGTGAGAACGGGAAACTGACCGTTGCGCTGAATGGCCGCATTGATTCCACCAATGCGCCGGAAATTGAGCAGGAAATTCATCAGGCCTGCGACGAGCATCCCCATGACGCCCTGACACTGGATATGGAACGGCTTGCCTACATTTCCAGCGCAGGTCTGCGGGTGATCCTTCATTTGCGCAAGGTAGAGCCCAAACTCAGCCTGGTCAATGTGAGCCAAGAAGTCTACGAAATTCTGGACATGACAGGCTTTGCAGAAATGATGCCTGTGCAGAAGGCCTATCGCCGCCTGAGTGTGGAGGGCTGCGAAGTCATCGGCCAAGGCGCTAATGGGAAAGTGTACCGGCTGGATCGGGATACCATCATTAAAGTGTACTATAATCCGGACAGCCTGCCGGACATTCAGCGGGAGCGTGAGCTGGCACGGAAGGCATTGGTGCTGGGCATTCCCACGGCGATTCCCTTCGATGTGGTCAAGGTGGGGGACAGCTACGGTTCCGTGTTTGAATTGCTGAACGCTAAGACGTTTTCTCAGCTGATCAAGGAAAGTCCGGCACAGATGGATACCTATGTGCAGATGTATGTGGATTTGCTGAAGCAAATTCATACCACCCATGTAAAGCCCGGCGATATGCCCCGCATGAAGGACGTGGTGGTAGGCTGGGCAGACTTTCTGCGGGAGTATCTGCCCAAGGAACAGGCGGATAAGCTGTGCGCTCTGGTGCAGGCCGTACCGGAGCGGGATACCATGCTTCACGGGGATTATCACACCAACAACCTGATGATGCAGGGCAACGAAGTGCTGCTGATTGACATGGACACCCTGTGCGTGGGGCATCCCGTCTTTGAACTGGCCAGCATGTACCTGGGCTTCGTAGCCTTTGGTGAAGTAGACCCTGGTGTGACGAAGAAATTCATGGGGCTGGATCATGAAGTGACCAAGGAATTCTGGCGGCGAAGCCTGCGGCGCTATTTGAACGGTCAGGATGAAGCGGCTGTTCGTGCCGTGGAGCAGAAAGCCATGGTCATCGGCTATGCCCGACTGATGCGCCGAACCATCCGCCGCAACGGTCTGAACACGCAAGACGGACAGGCAGTCATTGCCCTGTGCCGCAGCCGCATTGGGGAAGTTTTGCCCCAAATCGATTCGCTGGATTTCTAAGGGCAGCAAAGAAAAGGGGAAATGCATGAAGCGTCTTTTTGGCGGACTGCGCGTGTCCTGGCTGCAGGTGATTCTTTTCGCCATTGCTGCCGGTGTGTATACCGGCGTCATGCTGCTGATTCCGGCAACGGCAGATACGTCCTTCCGGGATATTGGCATCTATTTTGAGTGGTGGGTGCTGTTTGCCGTTATTGTTGTGGTGAATTGCAAACACAACTGGGAAGCTATGCTGAAATGCTTCACCTTCTTTCTCATCAGTCAGCCTGTGATTTACGGGGTGGAGATCTGTTTTGGCAAAATGACCTTGGAAAGAGCCTGGCTTTACTATCGGCAATGGTGGCTTCCCATGACGTTCCTGACTCTGCCGGGCGGCCTTATTGCCTACTACAGCAAGAAGCAAAATGCGCTGGGCAGCGTGATTCTGGCACTGGGCAACACGCTTCAGCTGCTGCAGGGCTGCTACTATACGATTTGTACCATTTTTGCCTTTCCACGTCATCTGTTGAGCGCCTTGTTCTGCTTCGCTTCGGTGATCGTTATGAGCTTCTCTATTCAGCGGAAGAAGCGGTACCGGCGGCTGACATTGTTGCTCTCTCTGCTTTTCACGGCGGCGATCTTGCTGCTGATGAAGATTTCAAAACGGTATCTTTATGCAAACGGACAGGGTTTTTTCTTTCCCTAAATGTTTTTTGCAGGGAAGGAAGCGGATGCGCCTTTCGTTGAATAGGTACCAGGACAATAAGGCCGGGCAGCAACACAGCGGCGGCTGCTATGTGGTGACTGCCGATAACGGCGATGCAATCGACGGCTCTGTGAAATTGACCAGGATCCTGGACAGCGTGAGCTTCACAAAGGAATGCAATCAAATAGTTGGCCGGCACCGGGTACGCAAGCAGGATACCTGATGTCGGTCTTTCTTTGTGCAGCGCTTGCTTTTGCCGTGCCTCCATGCTATCATACAGGCACAGAAGGGATTCCTTCAGGGGAGGAGAATGCTCAGTGAAAAGAATGCTTGCCTTGCTGATGGCCGGGCTTATGCTTGCGGGGCTTACGCCATGCCTTGCAGAAGAAAATCAGACGGAGGGCGCGAAAGCCATGGTGAAGACGGTATCAACGAAGGACGTGACCATGGACTATGTGGTGTTCGGCAGCGGAGAAAAGACCTTTGTGATTCTTCCCGGCTTGTCCATTCACAGCGTTATGGGGTCGGCGGAGGCGATTGCCGCTGCCTATCAGTCCTTTGCAGAGGAATACACGGTTTACGTTTTTGACCGGGCAAAGGATCTGAAGGAAGGTTATACCGTCCGAGACATGGCGGAGGACACGGCCAAAGCCATGGAGGCGCTGCACCTGGAAGGGGCAGACGTTTTCGGCGCATCCCAGGGGGGCATGATGGCGCAATATCTGGCCATTGACCACCCGGCGTTGGTGCACAAGCTGATCCTTGGCTCCACCTTGGCAAAGCCAAACGAGACTTTCCTGCAGGTGGTTGATACATGGATCAGCCTTGCAGAAGCACGGGATGAAGACGGTCTGTTGGCCAGCTTTGCGGATCGGGTGTACGGCAAGGCAACCTTGGAGGCTTACCGGGATGTTCTGATCACGTCCAACCGGGGCATTACGGAGGAAGAATATCAGCGGTTCATCATCTTGGCCAGTGCCTGCAAAACCTTCGATTGCTATGATGCACTGTCGTCCATTCAGTGCCCGGTGCTGGTGCTGGGGTCGGAAGGGGATCGGGTGGTTACGGCAGAAGGCTCCCGGGAAATCGCTCAAGCATTGAACTGTACCCTGTACCTGTACGATGCTCAGTATGGTCATGGGGTGTACGACGAGGCACTAGACTATAAACAACGGTGTCTGGACTTCCTGCAAAATGATGAGGACGAAAGCAAGAGGGTGCTGTGAATCTCACAGCACCCTTTTTACTGCATCCAGCCAGCCTTGATACAAGGCATTCCGCTCCTGCTGTTCCATTTGCGGATAGAAAGTCTGGTAGACGGTTTTGGTGAAAATATCCTCATCATACAGCCCGATGCTCAGCCCGGCGGCATAGGCTGCGCCGATGGCACTGAGCTCCTCCGCCTGAGGCACCCGGAGAACGGCGTTGGTGATGTCGCTTTGAAACTGCATCAGCCAACTGTTGCGGGTAGGCCCGCCGTCCACACGCAGCTCCACATGGGGCAGGGAGGCAGCCTGCTGCATCAGCTTCACTACATCCGTAATTTGATAGGCAATGGCGCTTAACCCGGCCTTGACGATCTCCTTCTGTCCGGTGGTGCGGCGCATGCCGATAATGGCGGCCTCCGCATCCGCCTGCCAGTAAGGCGCACCCAAGCCGGAAAAGGCAGGAACAATGTAGGCATGATCCGCCGGGTCGGCCTCCCGTGCCATTTGCTCGCTTTCCCCGGCGCTGTGCAGCAGATGCATGTCATCCTTCAGCCAGGTGATGACGGCACCGGTGTAGTTGATGTTGCCTTCCAGCACATACTGCACTTTGCCGTTCGTTTTCCATGCCAGGGAGGTCACAATGCCTTGATCGGAGAAAATGGGGGATTCCCCGATATTCATCATAATGGAGGAGCCTGTGCCGTAGGTGGCCTTCATCATGCCGGGCTTTCGACAGCCCTGACCGAACAAGGCCCCATGGCTGTCTCCCATGACCCCATGAATGGGGACTTTTTTCGGCAGCACCCCTTCGAAGTCGGTTTCGCCGAAGCAGCCGTCCGAATCGGTGACTTCCCCAAGGCAGACCATGGGAATGCCGAAGATGCGGCAAAGCTCCTCATCCCATTGCAGGGTGGAAATGTTGAACAGCTGAGTGCGGGAGGCATTGGAATCATCCGTGCGGAATGCCTGCCCATGGGTCAAACGGTGCACCAGGTAGCTGTCCATGGTGCCTACGCAAATTTCACCCTTCAGGGCACGAGAATATACACCCGGCACGTTTTCCATGATCCAGCTCAATTTGGCAGCGGAAAAATAGGGGGACAGACGCAGACCTGTTTTTTTGCGGACGGTTTCGGCTAATCCCTGTGCTTCAATGCGCTCACAGATGGCCTTTCCCCGGGCGCACTGCCACACAATGGCGTTGTATACCGGGGCAAGGGTTGCCCGATCCCACGCCATGGCGGTTTCCCGCTGGTTGCTGATGCCCACGGCGGCAATCTCCTGTCCGCTGACGCCGCTTTGTGCCATCAGGGACTGAACCAGATCAATCAGGTTGCGGTAGATTTCCTCCGGGTCATGCTCCACCCAGCCGTTTTCGTCAATGATTTGCCGGTGGGGGCGATCCAGCCGCAGCAGGATCTTCCCCTGCCCGTCAAACAACATGACTTTCGTGCCTTGGGTGCTTTGATCAATGCCGATGATGTAGGGCATGATGATCACCCCTTCCCGTGCAGCGTTTCCTGAACCGTTTTCACAATGCCCTCCGCATTCAGGCCGTAGAAGTCAAACACTTCCTGGGACGTGCCGGTGATCACGGGGGCATCCGGCAGGGAAAGTTCCTTCACATAGGTGGGGCAGGCTTCGCTGACCACCTGGGCGACCATGGCACCCAAACCGC
Organism: bacterium; assembly: GCA_963656345.1. Taxonomy (GTDB): domain Bacteria; phylum Bacillota; class Clostridia; order Christensenellales; family Aristaeellaceae; genus CAKUFA01. Next base: position 7,792 of record CAVKHY010000007.1, read on the forward strand.
CATAGGGAGCATGCTCTTCCACGGTTACGACCAGCTTCGCCCTGCGGGCGGCACGGATGACCGCATCCCGGTCAAGGGGCTTGACGCAGTACATATCCAGCACCGTGCAGGAGACGCCTTGGGCGGAGAGCGTCTCCCCGGCCAGCTTGGCAGGGCGCACCATTTCACCGCAGGCGATGATCACCACATCCGTGTTTTCGCCCCCCTGCAGCACGGTGGCTTTGTTCATTTCAAAAGGAACGTGATCTTCTGTATAGATGTCTTCCACAGGATTACGCCCCACGCGAATGTAGGCCGGCTGTTGATCCAGCAGCAAGTGCTCCACCAGCTTTCGGGTTTGATGCCGGTCGCTGGGCAGATAGACACGCATGTTGGGCAGGGCGCTCATGGCGGCAATGTCCTGGGCAGAATGGTGACTCATGCCCAATGCGCCGTAGCTGACGCCGCCGCTGATGCCGATCAGCTTTACATTGGTGTTGCTGTAGCAGACATCCACCTTGCATTGCTCGTAGCTCCGTGTGGTGAGGAAGCAGGCAGGAGAAGCAGCAAAGGGCTTTTTGCCGCACTTGGCCAAGCCGGCGCTGATGCTGACCAGATTCTGTTCCGCAATGCCGGTTTCCACAAACTGCTTGGGGTACTGCTGGGCGAAAGGCGTCAGAGAGGCGCTGCCACGGCTGTCCGAGCAGAGCACCACCAGATTGGGATCCTCAGCGGCCTTCTCCATCAGCACTTCACAAATGACCTGACGATTGGGAATCTTATTCATGCTGTGCGGCCTCCTCTCTTGCCTTCAGGTCCTGCATGATCTGGGCATACTCCTCTGCCGTAGGCACTTTATGATGCCAGTTGGCCTTGTTTTCCATCACGGGAGAACCGCATCCCTTGGTGGTGTTGGCGATGATCACGGTAGGCTTTCCCTTAGTGGCCTTGGCTTCTTCAAAAGCACGGCGGAGGGAGGGAATATCGTTGCCGGGTACGGCGATGGCATGCCAGCCGAAGCTTGCCCAGCGGGTGCACTGGTCATCCTGCTGCATCACGTCCTCCGTGCTGCCGGAGATTTGCAGCCGATTCCGATCCACCACGGCGCATAGGTTGTCCAGCTTGTAGTGACCGCCGGCCATAGCCCCTTCCCATACGGAGCCTTCTGCCAATTCACCGTCTCCCATCACGGTGTAGACCCGGGTGGGGCGGTCGTCCATTTTGGCGGCCAGCGCCATGCCGATGGATACCGGCAGACCATGTCCCAGGGAACCGCTGTTCATTTCAATGCCCGGCAGCTTGTTGTTGGGATGGCCGATGAACTTGGAACCGAACTTGCTGAACTCTGCCAACACCTGTTCGTAGGGAAAGAACCCCTTTTCCGCCAGCACGGCGTACAGGGCTTCCACGGAATGCCCCTTGCTGAGAACGAACAGATCCCGATTGGGGTCATCCTGATTTTCCGGAGAGATGTTCATCTGGTCAAAATACAGGGTGACAAGAATGTCAATGACGCTCATGTCCCCGCCGATGTGTCCGCCTTTGCCGGCCATCACAATGTCCAGCACGTGCTGACGCAGATGGTAGGACAGTGCGGTTAAATTCTGCTTCATGTGCTTACACCTCGTCAAACACAACGTCTTCCCCGTGGAGGTAAGCCTTGACTTTTTCCTCAATGGGATCGTACAGGTCAGGCTTCACGCCCAGGTACTTGCAGGCTTCGTATACCACCGGCACCACATCCCCGTGGATGGCGGCCACGTGATGAATGTAAGGACCTTCCACCACCTTGGCTTCCAGCCGCTTCAGGTTGGCAACCTCTACCCACACATAGGTGCCCCGGGTCCAGGGACCGTCAATGCCCTTAGCGTGACCCAGCAGAATGGAATATTCGCCGTCGTCCCCGTCAAAGCGGACAAGACTCATGGGGCCGTGCTTCGCCTCGGCAGATACGGCGCCGTTCTGCGGGAAGGCTACAGGCACGCAGATGCTGGGCTTTTCCTTCGCCACGGAAATGGGCCAGGGGCCGCAGTGCTGCAGCAGCTCCCCGTTGTCGTTGTCCGGGTGACGCACGGTCCAGTCGGAGAACATGACCCGGCGGGTGTTCATGGAAGCAGCCTCGGCAATCAACTGGGAAATGGCACCGTGAATATCCGTTTCGCATACCACGGGAATGCCTTCTTCATTCAGCAGCGCATTGGCGGCACAGGGCATGATGCCGATTTCGTCCTGCAGGGCGTTCCAGCACTGAATGGCAATGGCGTTGCAGCCGTACTTCGCTGCAAGGCTCTTCATGGCTACCTTCAGGGCGGCTACGGAGGTGAGTCCTGCATCATCAATGCGGCAGGTCATGTTTTCCTTGCAGTAGGCCACCACCTTAGCAACCTCTGTTCCTTCCTCACGCCACTTCTTCATCTCTGCATACAGTTCCGGCAGAGGAATGGGAGAAAGCTGAATGTTGAACTTCTCCAGCAGCTCGCCTTCATTGCACATGGTGGACCAAAAGTCGAAGGGCCGGGGGCCGATCTGCAAAATTCGGGTGTGCCGGAAGGTACGCACCACATTGCACACAGCCAGGAAGTCCTTGACGCCCCGGGCAAACTCGGGGTCTTCCAGGTTGCAGTTGTTCATGTAGGTAAAGGGCACATGGAAGCGGCGGAGCACCTTGCCGGTTGCAAACAGGCCGCACTGGCTGTCACGCAGGCGCATGCCGTTTTCATCCGGCCGCTCGTCCCGGGGGCCCCACAGCAGTACCGGCACATTCAGTGCCTTGGCCAGACGGGCGCACTCGTATTCCGTGCCGAAGTTGCAGTGAGCCAGGAACAGGCCGTCCACCTTTTCTGCCCGGAACTTGGCGATGATCTTTTCCAGCCCGGCATCATCGTACAGCAGGCCTTCCTCATTCACATCGTCAATGTCCACAAAGTTTACATCCAGCTCCTTCAGCCGCTGAGCCGTCAGGTTGCGGAAGACGACGGCTGCAGGGGCGCTGAAGATGGCACGGCGGGTAGGGGCAAAACCAAGCTTGATCGCGTTCATGATGTTCTATCTCCTGTTATCAAAGGTCGTAGTGCACGGGAATCTGCTTCAGCGCCTCTTCCAGGGATTGAATTTCCTCATCCGTCACTTCGGAGAAGGGGGAGGAGAGCAGCTGACGCAGGGTATGCATTTCATACTGGAAGGCAACGCCGCGGAGAGCACGGGGGAATTTCTCCTGCAGCACCTGCCGGGTAGGCTCATATTGAATCAGGGCACTCAGGGGAGCATCCAGTGAGTAGCATGCCTTGGGCATGGCAACAGACGCATGATGATCACCGGGCATCAGGCGGGTAGAGGAGCCATCGGGCAGCTTCAGCAGTGCTTCGCAGCCAAAGGGAACATGCACATCCAGCGACCAGACGTCTCCGTCCCACGTCCATGCTGTGCGCCAGGTGCCGCAGGGGGAGGTATAGGCGGCTTTGCAGCTGGGCACACGAGGATCCGGCAGGGGAGCAATGTCCATGAACCTTCCGCCGGGATGATCGGCCTGAATGCCGGCCATGGAGCGATACATCCAGGCGGCGATGGAACCGTAGGCGTAGTGATTCAGGGAATTCATGCCGTCCCGGTTCATGCTGCCGTCCGGCTCAATGGAGTTCCACCGCTCCCAAATGGTGGTGGCACCGTTCTCAACCTCATACAGCCAGCCGGGATACGTCCGGCGCAGCAGCAGGGTGTAGGCCAGATCAACCCGTCCGCTTTCGCACAGGACAGGCAGCAGCCAGGGCGTGCCAACAAAGCCGGTTCGAAGCTGGAAGCCGTTTTCTTCAATCAGCTTGACCAGCATGCGCTGGGTCTTTTCCTTGGCATGCTCAGGCACAAGCCCCATCCCCAGTGCCATGACGCAGGCAGTTTGGGTTTCAATGGCGATGCGGCCGGCAGGGGTGAAGTACTCCGCCTGGAAGGCCTCCCGAATGTGCTGGGAGAGACGTTCATACTTGGCGGCATCCTCAGCCATGCCTAGAACCTTGGCTGCCTTGGCTGTCAGGCTGGCGGAATAGTAATAATAAGCGGTTGCGACATAAATCCGATCTGTGCCGCCGTAGACGCTGTCGCCGTCCAGGGCAAGCCAGTCGCCCAGCTGGGCGTTGCCTGCCCAAATGTAGCCGCAGTGATGGCGTTCGTTTTCCCGGGCGATCCAGTCTACCCAGTCCTTCATGGCAGGGTATTCCTGCTTCAGCATCGCCTTGTCCCCATAGTGGAGGTACAGCTGCCAGGGGATCACGCAGGCGGCATCGCCCCAGGCGGAAACGCCGTTCAGCTCGTACTTGCACATGGGCACCACGCAGGGAACACTGCCGTTCAGCAGCTTTTGTTCGCAGCGAAGATCCTCCATGAATTTGCGGAGGAAGCTTGCCGCATCCTCATGGTAGCAGGCTGTGTCGCAGAAGATCTGAATATCGCCTGTCCAGCCCATGCGTTCATCCCGCTGAGGACAGTCGGTGGGAATGTCCAGAAAGTTGCTCTTCAGGCTCCACTTGCTGTTGAGATACAGCCGATTCAGCAGGGGATCGCCGGTTTCCAGCGTGCCTGTTTCTTCAATGCCGGAATAAACGGCACAGCCCACAAATTTGCTTGGGTCAAGCTTGCCCGGCCAGCCTTCCACCTTCACGTAGCGGAAGCCGAAGTAGGTAAAATGAGGCTGCACAAATCTGGGCGTACCATCGGAAAGATAGCGGAAAGTGCACTTGGCAGTGCGCAGATTGTCCCGGTAAATGGTACCGTTCAGCACGTGTTCGCCATACAGCAGGCGAATTTCCGTGCCCTTGGGCGCATCACACCAGAAGCCGCACCAGCCGGCAAAGTTCTGCCCCATGTCCAGCACGGTGTCATCCGTTGCCAGCACCGTGGGAGTGAAATGTTCATGCACCAGAATTTTCGGGTTGCTTCTGGGTACAAGGGGCACCGCCGGGGCGGAAGTCCGCAGGGCAGGCTTAGGCTCACCGGCAGGCTGATTGGCATCCTGGGTTTCGCCGTCGTAGATGCTTTCCGTCAGCACCGTACTGCAGGTGACCTGCCAGCTTTCATCCGTGCCGAAGACTTCTTCCCGACCGTCGGCATACTTCAGGTGAAGCTCTGCCAGCAGTTTATACTCCGTGCCATAATGGGGGGAGGAACGCTTCAGACCGTAGTTGCCCATGTACCAGCCTTCGCCCAGCATAACGTCCAATACGTTGTCTCCTGCCTCCGGGCAAAGCTCCAGGGTCTGATACATCACTCTGCTGTCATAGGCATGGAAACCGGGGCGCAGCACTTCCTCCCCGATGACCTTGCCGTTCAAGCTGGGCTCAAACAGCCCCAAGCCTACGATATAGCACCGTGCCCATACCGGCTTTTCGGTCAAATGGAAGGTCTTGCGGAAAACAGGGCGAACCTCCCGTCCGAATGGGGAGGTGACCCATGCTGCCTGCCAGGGTTCATCTTTTCCTTTGGGCGTCTCGAACCAACTCCATGCACTGGTGACCTGCTCATCTGCATCGGTTAATACCGTGACTCGCCAGTAATAGCGGGTTCTCGGCGCCAGCGTCAGGGGAAGCGCCCAGCCGGCACTGTCCATACCTTCCAGCAGCTCCGTACCCTGCCAGCGGCTTGGAACAATGCCGGAATCGTACACCGGCGCACCATCCGGGGTCAGGGCAACCTCCACACGGGAGGCAGTCTGCTTCTGTCCCTGACTTTCTTCCACACGCCAGCTAAGCAGTGCCTGATCAAAGTCAAAGCCCAAAGGCTGCGTTTCGTGGCAAGTTTTCAAGCCTGTGATTTTCATGCTCGTTTCCCTCCTTCAGCGGTCAGCGTTCCGGGTGACGGCTGTGGAACAACGCCAGCTTGGCGTACAGATCTTCAAAAATCAGGCGGCTGTCCACATGCTTGTAAACACGAATGGGACGATTGCCGGGGCAGTCCTGCACGTAGCAGCCATCGGGCTGAACGTGGGGCGCACTGACCCATTCATAATCGAACCGATGCTCGTAGAGGATCAGCCCCACTGCCGGACTATCGCCCAGCACCCAGGTTTCGCCGGTGCGGAAATCGCTGGCGGCGGGCTCGGGCTCATGAGCATGGTCGTTCAATTGATCGCACAGATAAGCACCGATGGCGCCGCAGGGGCGTACCCGGTATTCCAGCTCGGCCAGGGATACGGCCATCATTTCGTACACGTTCTTCGGCACCTGCCACACCGGCACCTTGGAGCGGAACACCACATTGGCGGCGGTTACGTCATTGCCCATGTTGAACTCGGATCCGCCCTGGGGATAGGGTGCACCGCCGATCCAGATCACCGTCAGCCGGGAAGCAATGCGAGGCTCCATCAGCAGGGCGGAGGCCATGTCGGTCAGGGGTCCTAGGAAGGTAACGAACAGAGGACGGGGATCATCCTTCATGGCTTCCCGAATGATCAGCTGCGCACCCTCGGAATCCACCGGGGTGTTCTTGTCAGGCAGGGCATGGGGGGCTCCGTGGAAGATCATGCCTTCCTTGGGAAACTGCATCTTATCAAAGATGGTTTCCAGCTCGCGGTAGCTCCGCTCCATGGCATCCGGCACCCGGGTGCCAAAGTGGGCACCAATGAAGCCTCGATTGTCCAGCTTGGGGGACAAAAGGGTCTGCACCACGCAAAACTGGTCGTCTGCCTCGTTCTTGGCGTCTGTGTCGGTGATCACACGGACAATTTTGCTTTCGGGTACGTGGAACTGATAGTCGTTGTAGATCATATCGTTCGCCTTTCTCCTGCATGATGCAGGGTCAAAACCATAACAGCCTGAAGCTGCTTAAACCAATCCTGTTTCCTTCGCCATGGAAAGTGCCAACACATTCCAGTTGATAAAGCCTCCGTTCATCACGGGCTCTCCTGTTTCCGGGCTGTAGTATTCGTGGAGGCAGCCATGCTGGAGAAGATCCTGCCCCAGCAAGTGTACGGAGCGGGCGGCAATGTTCCGGGCTTCCTGATGGTATCCGTACTTTTCCAGCCCCATGCACACAATGTAGTTGGCAATCAGCCAAATGGGACCCAGCCAGTTGGAAGGGTTATTGGTGGCAGACAGGTCGTACATCTTTTCATTGCGGGCAAGGGTACGAATGCCGAAGGGGGAAGCGAAGGTTTCCGCATCCACCGCCCAGCGGCGCATTTTTTTCGCCTGCTCCCGGGTGGCAATCCCTGCATAGAGGGGGATGAAACCGCTCCATACCCGAATGCGGATGGGGATGGTTTTCCAGAATACGCCCAGCCCTTTGTGGAACCAATCGTAGGGACGGGTGTGGATGTCCACATCCACGGAATAGAAGAACCCATCCCGAGGATCCCAGCATTCCGCCTGGATACTGTCAATCAGCGCCTGCTGCTTGGCGGCATACCGGGATGCTTCCTCCGGCATCTGCCACAGGGTGTACAACTTCTCCAAACTCTCCAATTCTCTGACCATGAAGGCGTTGAGGAAAATGTTGGCCGTGCTGTCCTGAGGACGACCGAAGGAGGCCGGGTCGTTGTCCATGCCGATCATAATATCATCATGCCACACATACAGACCGCTGCGCTGCTGGAAATACGTGTCGTAGTACTCCATATACCGGTGGAAAGCCTCGGCATAAGGCTTTGCCCAGTCGGCGCTGCCTTTTTTCTCGGACACCAGCAGAGCTTGGCAGGCAAGGAAAGGCTTGTGCATATTCATCCGCACCCCTTCCTTGTGCTTCCGGTTCAGGTAAGTTTCCTCCCCTTTGCCGTCATCCACGATCATCATGGGTATATAACCGTCCGGCATTTGGTGGTCGAAGAAATTCTGCACATTGCCCATGGCGTGGCAGAGGATTTTCTGCTGCATGGGGGCATCAAAGCAATCCCATAGGCTCAGCAGCCCGTAAGCGGACCAGTAAGTGTCCCAATCCCAAACGTTTCCGTGATAGACCGAGCCGGGATCGATAAAAGGATAGTGAATGAAGCTGTAGGGTTCTTTCAGCATATCCTTGGCATGGGAAAGAATGTAGTCTTTCACACGGTCGTAGTCTGCCTGCCATGATGCGTCCATCCTTATTCTCCTTTCTTGACGGTACTGACGGAATCCCGGCACACGGTGTTGACGGTAACACGAATCTGGTTGTACCCTTCCCTGGTTTCTGGTACAAGGCTGAGCAGGGTTCGAATGGCGGTCATGGCCAGCTGACGGCGATAGACGTGAATGGTGGTCAGCTGAGGGGTGCAGGCAAGGCACACGGATGTGTCATCCATGCCGACGATGGAAACATCCTCCGGCACACGGTAGCCGGCTTCCCGCAGGGCTCGCATACAGCCAATGGCCATTAAATCGTTGGCGGCGAAGAAGGCAGTGGGCATAGCGCCTTTGTTTTCCTTCAGCAGGGTCTTCATATCCTGATAAGCGCCCTCAATGGAGGGCGATACTTTCCACAGCCGGGCATCATGGGTGGAAAGACCCAAACGGCGCAGGGCACTGTAGTAGCCGTTCAGCCGCTCTTCAATGTTGCTGAAAGCAAAGCTGCTGGTAATGTGGTCAATCCTTCGATGTCCATGGTCATGCAGCAGCTTGACGGCCAGGTAAGCGGCGCCTTCATTGTCCATCACCACGGAATGGAAGGGTTCAAAGGCGCAGGCGTTGTCCAGTACCACAAGGGGTGCATGGCAGGCGGAGAAGGCAGCCAGCTCTTCCTTTTGCATTTCCGTACCCAGAAGGAGAATGCCGCAGCAGTCCTCCCGGCAAATTTCCTGCACATGCTGGAGGGTTTCGCCACCCCGATAGGCGTTGATGTGGGTGACCATCAGTTCCATGCCCGCACGCTTGCATTCTTCCTGCACGCTCTCAATCAGCTCAGCGAAGAATACCGTATCCATCAGCACCGTGCCGCTGGAGCGATAAACCACCAGCCGGACATAGTTCTTCCTGCCGGCACTGTCTTCCTGATAGTGATAACCCATCTCCCGGGCAATGGTCAGGATCCGCTCTGCCACCGCCCTGCTGACGCCGGGTTTTCCATTCAGCGCATTGCTCACCGTTGCCGGGGACACATTGGCAATGGCTGCAATTTCTCTTACCTTAGGCTTCGCCATGTGCATCATTCCTTTTTCCACTTTGCGTTGTTTATATTATACGAATAAATTTGTTCAGTGTCAATGTGAATCGTTTATATTTGTTCAGTTTTTTGATTGATTGGCTTCGCACAAATATGCACAGGGAAAAATCGGGAAAAGTGTGCCGGAACAACAAAACACCCTGCCTCGGTGCTGGACGCATCAAGACAGGGTGCTTCTTTTTTCTGCTGATTATTTCAGTAGATTGTTCTCATCAAAGTAGTCAATCTTCATGGCGTGGCGAACTTCCTGCAGGGTCTTTGCAGCCGTCTTTTCGGCAACGGCACTGCCAGCCTTCAAAATCTCATAGACCTCATCCGTGCGGCCTTCCCAATAGGTGCGCCGTTCCCGAATGGGCTGCAATACGGACTGCATCACATTGTTCAGGAACTTCTTGACCTTCACGTCGCCCAAGCCGCCCCGCTGATAGTGTGCCTTCAGCTCGTCGAGGCAGGCATACTCCGGCAGGAACTCGGCAAAGTGCTCATCAGTGGAGAAGGCATCCAGGTAGGTAAACACCGGGTTGCCTTCCACCTTGCCGGGATCCTGCACCCGGAGATGATCCGGGTCGGTGAACATGGACATGATCTTGGTTTTGATTTCCTCAGGG
>CAVKHY010000007.1:17505-40364 GCA_963656345.1 bacterium
GTAAATGCAGTTGCCCAGAGACTTGCTCATCTTGGCCTTACCATCAATGCCGGGGAGACGCATGCTGGCACGGTTGTTGGCCAGCAGAATCTGTGGCTCGGTCAGGGTCTCTCCGTACACTTCGTTGAACTTCCGGACAATTTCACGGGTCTGCTCCAGCATAGGTTCCTGATCCTCGCCTACAGGCACCACGGTGGCATGGAAGGCAGTAATATCCGCCGCCTGGCTGATGGGGTAGCAGAAGAAGCCCAACGGAATGCTGGCCTCAAAATTCTTCTGCTTAATTTCAGCCTTCACCGTAGGATTCCGCTGCACCCGGGACACAGTGACCAGATTCATGTAATAGAAGGTCAGCTCCGTCAGCTCCGGCACCATGGACTGAATGAAAATGGTGGACTTATCGGGGTCAATGCCGCAGGCCAGATAGTCCAGCGCCACCTGCATAATGTTCTGCCGCACCTTTTCCGGATGCTCCGCATTGTCCGTTAATGCCTGAGCGTCGGCAATCATGATGTAGATTTCATCAAAGCTGCCCGTGTTCTGCAGGCGTACCCGCTCCCGCAGGGAACCTACATAGTGACCTACATGCAGCCGTCCCGTGGGACGGTCACCCGTTAAAATAATCTGCTTCATTTGCCGCTTTGCTCCTTCACTAAACTTGGTTTTGCAGGATGTACAGGGGAGACATCCTCCTTGCAACTAATTCCCTGATTCGGTCAAGGTAATAGTAACTCTGTCAAGTCCTAAAGTAAGACCCGAAGATATGCCTGCAGAAAGGTTCTCACTCGCTTTGATCAGTGCATTGCTAAAAATTGTGCAGCAAATGATAACCGTAGCCACACAACATGCCAGAATGACAAGCCACCGAATGTTCTTGTTCATTGCACTTCGCCTCCTTACAAGCTCTAAATCAAGTGTCCTTTGTCCTTTACACGTTCAGCAGCATCCGGTCATTGTCCATGGCTTTGCCCTTTTTGCCGCTGTAAAGGCTCATCAGCTGTTCCACGTCCATGCCATCCCGCTGTTTGGCGTCAATGTCCAGGATGATTTCCCCATCATCCAGCATCAGGGTGCGGTTGCCGGTCTTCAGGGCCATGTTCATGTTGTGGGTGATCATCATGGTGGGGATATGCCGTTCCTCCACAATTTTCACCGTGATGGCCATGACTTTCTCCGCCGTGGCAGGGTCAAGCGCTGCCGTATGCTCATCCAGCAAAAGCAGCTGAGGCTTGGCAATGGTGGCCATTAGCAGGGTCATGGCCTGCCGCTGTCCGCCGGAAAGCAGGCCAACTTTCATTTTCAGCCGATCTTCCAGTCCCATGCCGAAGGAAGCAAGCTCTTCCTGAAAAAACGCCATATCACTCTTCCGCACGGCCTTGGACAGAGGAAATCTCCTCTCCTGATTATACGCCAAGGAAAGATTTTCTTCAATAGTTAAATCCGGCGCCGTGCCTTTCATGGGGTCCTGAAAGAGAATGCCGATGCGCCGTGCCCGGCGGAATTCCGGCAGGTAGGTAATGTCGTCCCCGTCCAGCAGGATGCTGCCGCTGTCTACCAGAAAGCTGCCCACAATGGCTCCAAACAGGGTAGACTTACCGGCGCCGTTGGAGCCCAGTATGGTGATGAAGTCCTGATTTTCCACCTTCAGGGATACATGGTTCAGGGCTGTGTGTTCATTCACCGTACCCTTGCCGAAGGTTTTGCAGATATCACGAATTTCAAGCACGGCGTTTGCCCTCCCTGCGTACACGAGCCACATGAAGCCGTTCCTTTACTGTGGGAATGCACAGTGCGATGGCCACGATGGTGGCGCTGATCAGCTTCAGGAAATAGGTGGGGAAAATGTTGGTGGACAAAGCCAGGGCAATAATCAGCCGATAGATGACCGAGCCTGCCACGGCGCTGATGAGCCCCAGGGTAACCCCTTTTCGGCCAAGAAGCACCTCGCCGATGATCACCGAGGCAAGACCCACCACCATGATGCCCACGCCGCCGGAGATGTCCGCATAGCCCTGATACTGGGCAATGACGCCGCCGCACAGGGCAATGCAACCGTTGCTGATCATCAGCCCCAAATTGCGGATGCGGTCTGCATTAATGGAGGAGGAACGCACCATGGCCTCATTATTGCCGGTGGCACGGATGCACAGACCCAGATGGGTGTGGAAGAACCAGGCCAGCACCGCCAGCACTGCGGCAGCCAGCACCACGCCCACCAGCACCCGCACCACATCCTTGGTGAAGGGCAGCTGCTTGATCAGGATGCGGAAAAGGGTCTGCTTATCCAGCAGGGTCACATTGGCGCTGGCACCCATCACAGCCAGGTTCACCGTGTACAGTCCGCTCATGGTCAGGATGCCTGCCAGAATGGGATGAATCCCCAGCTTGGTCTGCAAAACGCCTGTGACGAGGCCGGCACCCATGCCTGCCAGGAAGGCCAGCAGCAGTCCCAGAAAGGGATGCCCTGCCACTGTCATCATGGCAGATACTGCCACCCCCAGGGTGAAAGAACCTTCTGCCGTAAGATCCGGGGTATTCAGCACACGGAAGCTGATGTACACACCCATGGCCAGCAGGCTGTAAAGCAGACCCAGCTGAAGGGCGCTAAGCACCATGTTCACTCCGCTCCAACTCCTTTTTGCGCAAAGTGCCCGGCGGGAAGGAGAAGATCCTGCCCGCCGGGTGTGGGAATGATGATTTACTCTACAATCTGTGCCTGTGCCAGCACGTCTTCACTGAGGGTTACGCCGATGGCATCTGCCGTGGTCTTGTTGATCACCATGGTGAAGTCGCTGACAACAACGGCGGGAATATCGGCAACTGCCGTGCCCTTCAGGTACTGGTCGGACATGTCGGCGGTCAGGGCGCCGATTTCACGGTCGCTGATGGAGATGGTAGCAAAGGCGCCGGAGTTCACCATTACGGCGGAGGAGCCGTATACGGGAATCTTTGCGTCGCTGGCCACTTCTGCCACAACGCTCATGGCTGTCTGCACAACGGAGTCATTGGGCACAAAGATGGCATCCACACGGCCTACCAGGGATTCTACTGCCTGCTGCACCTCGTTGGAGGAAGTAACAACGGCTTCCACATAGCTGAGGTCGTTGGCATCCAAGTAAGCCTTGGCTTCATTGACGGTGGTCACGGAGTTGATCTCGCTGGTGCAGTAGATCAGGCCGTAGGTCTTGCAGCCGGGGGTCAGTTCATCGGAAAGCTTGAACATTTCGGCTACCGGAATGGCGTTGCTGGTGCCGGTGGCATTCTTGTCGGGGTGCGCCATGTCGGTGATCAGACCTGCGCCCACAGGGTTGCTGACGGAAATGAAGAACAGGGGAATGTCACTTTCCATGTTCAGGAAGGCCTGAGCCGGAGGGGTGGCAATGGTCACCACATAATCCACGCCGGATTCCACCACGGCCTGGCAGATAGCAGCCAGGTTGCTCATGTCGCCCTGGGCATTGCGATAGTCGAAGGTCATGTCTGCTTCACTGTAGCCCAGTTCCCGCATCCGGTCGATGTAGCCTTCCCGCATGTCGGTAAAGGCACCGTTGTCCGCCATTTGGATGATGCCTACCCGAATGGGTTCGGCAAAGGCGGCGCAGCATACGCACAGGGCAACCAGCAGGGTGACGAGGGAAGTCAGCAGCTTTTTCATGGGGATCCATCCTTTCTCTTTAGGGCAGCGTCTTTGCTTGCCCGTGTCCGGCGTCTTGATCGGCGGCGCCCATGAAGATTTTTGTTTCCGCAGGGTATAAAAAACGCATCTGTCCTTTTATCAAGGACAGATGCGGTAAACATCTGCGGTACCACCTTGTTTGACGGTTGCCCGTCCACTCTCTCGGATGCCGACACATCCGCAGCCCTGTAACGCTGGCTCTGCGTCACGCCATACTCAGGGAAGAACCCTTTTCCGCATGCCCTCGGCGGTCCATTTGCCGATCCGCTTTCTGCCGGTTTCCATCCTCCCGGCTCTCTGGAAGTGCGCTGTCGGTTTAATCTCCGCCTCAACGGTTTACTGCATGATAGCATGTTTGTTTCTGTGTGTCAAGAGCGAAATGGATGATTCGGGATGTTTTTTTCCTGTTTTTCAATTTTGCATGAAAGGGGACGTGCCTATTCCTGCTCATCCGGCAGTCCGGCTTCCTCCATGCTGCCAAGTCTGCGCTCGATGCTGCGGGTACGGACAAAGGCGGAATCAATGGATTCGCTGGCCTGACGAAGCCGCTGCTGGGTCTTTTCCAGGGTATCGGCAAACAGGCCGAAGTCTTGCTTTACAGCCCGCAGCAACTTCCACACCTCGCCGGAACGCTTTTCAATGGCCAGGGTGCGGAAGCCCATTTGCAAGGCATTCAGCAAGGCGGCAAAGGTACTGGGGCCTGCCACCAGCACACGCTGTTCCCGCTGCAGGCTTTCCACCAGTTCGGGGGATTGGACAGCCTCCGCATACAGGCCTTCCACCGGCAGAAACATAATGGCGAAGTCCGTGGTGTAGGGAGGTTTCACATATTTGCTGGCGATGCGCTTGGCTTCCGTCTTCAGTGCCTGCTGCAAGGCCTTCCGGGCTTCCTCTGTTGCTGCCGCATTGCCGGTTTTGGAGGCGTCCACCAGCCGCATGTAATCCTCCTGAGGAAACTTGCTGTCAATGGCCAGATAGACCACCGCATCCCCTTTGCCGGGCAGCTTCACGGCGTACTCTACCCGTTCCGCACTGCCGGGGATAACGGCCACATTGGCTTCGTACTGCTCGGGGGAAAGAATCTGGCTCAGCAGAGCGCCCAGCTGCATTTCGCCCCAAATGCCCCGGGTCTTCACATTGGTCAGGACTTTTTTCAGATCGCCAACACCGGCGGCTAGGGTCTGCATTTCGCCAAGCCCCTTGTACACCTGTTCCAGCCGCTGACTGACCTGGGCAAAGCTTTCCGTCAATCGGCGATCCAGGGTCTCCGTCAGCTTTTCATCTACGGTCTTCCGCATTTCGGTGAGCTGACGGTCGTTTTGCTGACGCATCTGTTCCAGCCGGGTGTCCACCTGCGTCAGGCTTCGGTTCAGCTGTTCGTTTTGTTCCCGGGCGGAATACGCCAATTGCCGCTGAATGCTCTCCAGCAGGGATGTCTGCCCGTTGGCAATGCTGGTCATGGTACGGCTGCTGCTTTCCACAATGCTCTGGGCTGTGCGCTGACGATCCTGCTGGTGTGCGTCCAGCTCGTCCATGACTGTGTTGCCCCAATCGTCCTGCCCACGGCGCTGCCTGCGGAGCTGGCTGCATACGATGATCAGCAGTACAATCAGCAGCAGCACGGCGAGAGCGGCCAAGCCGGTGGTAATCATCCACATGGTTTCCTGATCCATGGTACACTCCTTCGATCCTGCATGATACAAAGCTGCGGGAGGCGCAAAACGCATCCTCCCGCAGCATGTTCACATTTCTCTGCGCCCTTCCAAGGCAATGGAAAGGGTAACTTCATCTGCATACTCCAGATCACTGCCGACCGGCACGCCGTGGGCAATGCGGGTCACCCGAATGCCCATGGGCTTGATCATGCGGGCAATGTAGGTGGCTGTAGCCTCACCCTCCACATCCGGGTTGGTGGCAAGGATCACCTCTGTCACGCTGCCGTCCGTCAGGCGGGTCATCAGTTCCTTAATGCGGATATCATCCGGCCCGACCCCATCCATGGGGGACAGGGTGCCATGAAGCACATGGTACAGTCCGTGATAGTCATGCATCCGTTCCATGGCGGCCACATCCCGGGGATCACGCACCACGCAGATCTGCCCGTTGTGCCGCTCCTGATCCTTGCACACATCGCAAAGCTCCTCCGTGGCGTAATTGCCGCAAACGGAACAATAGCGGATGGTCTTCCGGCCCTGCCAAATGGCAGTTGCCAGGGAGCGGACGTCATCCAGCGGCATGCTCACAATGTGATAGGCCAGCCGCTGGGCGGTCTTCTGCCCGATGCCGGGCAGGCGGGACAATTCCGATACCATCCGCTGGATGGATTCGATTTGTCCTGCCATCAGAACATGCCGCCCATACCGGGAGCCATTTTGCCCATGGCTTCTTCCCGTGCTTCCTCACCCTTGCGGAGAGCTTCATTCACGGCAGCCATGATCAGATCCTGCAGCATATCGATATCGTCAGGATCCACCACCTGGGGATTGATGGTGATGCTGGTCAGCTCCCGCTTGCCGGAAACCTTGACCGATACCATGCCGCCGCCGGAGGCAGCTTCGTATTCCTTAGCGTCCAGGGCTTCCTGGGCCTCGGTCATCTGCTGCTGCAGCTTCTGTGCCTGCCGCATCAGCTGCTGCATGTTAGCCCCGCCGCCAAAGCCGCCGAAATTCTGTCTTCCCATGGGTTATTCCTCCTCGACTTTACTGTTTTCGTGAATTTCCAGATCGCCTGAAATACTGTTGATGCGAATGACAGGGGCGTTCTCCTTCAGGAACACGCCGCTGGTACGTACCCGGCCGTTCAGGGAAGACAGGGTCGCATCCGCCTCCGTGATGGGGGCGTACAGGCGAATATTGCCCGATACGGTGTTGCCGTCCACCTTTTCAAAAGGCTCAACAAATTCCAGCGTAGTTTCTCCGCTGACGTTCATGGTCTTGACCTGCCGGGCACTCACGTTCTGCACCTTGACCTGACCGGAAACAGACCGAAGGTTCAGCCCGTCACAGGTGATATTCATGGCATGAATGTCCCCGGTGGCTGTTTTCAGGTTCAGATTCATGCTGTTCATGCCCATGGTGCGCAGATCGCCGGAAACCGTTTCCAAAGAAAGATCCGTGCCGGTTAATCCCCGCACGTTCACGGCGCCGGAAATGGTGCTGATGCTTGCCGCACCCTTCCAGCTTTTCGGCACACGGACAAACAGCTGCATCCACCGCTCGGTGTTCAGCTTCATGGTCAGCCCGTAGGTGGGCTGCTCCAGCAGCAGCTTCCCGTCGCTGCAGGAGATTTTCAGGTCGGTTACGTCGTGTTCGTCGCCGGACACCACCACTTGAATTTCCGGCACATCGTCCACGATCATTTCAAGGGAAGCCCAGGCGAGCCGCACATTCAGTGCATTGACCTGCGGAGCTGCAAAGCTTTCATTGCGATTCATTCTTCGTTCCTCCTTGAAACTCCCTGTTATCATACCACGTTTTTTTTGCTTTCGCAACAGCATGCACAAGGAACAAACTACCAAAAAAGCCGCAGGCGCACAGGCTTGCGGCACAGGGGGTCAGGCTTCGGGGGTGTTGTGTTTGTTTTCCGCCACCAGCTTCTGCAATTCCTCCATAAAATCGCTGATGTCGGTAAACTTGCGGTATACGGCGGCAAAGCGCACGTAGGCGACATCGTTCAGCTTCTTCAGCTCCTCCATGACCATGTCCCCGATGCGCTGGCTGGGAATCTCTCCATCCGAGGAGCTATAGGCCTGCTGCTCTACCCGCTCCGCCATTTGATCGATTTGTTTCAGGGATACGGGGAGCTTTTCACAGGCATTGAGCATGCCGCTTTTCACCTTCTGCACATCGAAGGCTTCCCGCCGGCCGTCACGCTTGACGACCATCAGGGGCAGCATTTCAATCTTCTCATAGGTGGTAAAGCGGCGGCCGCAGTTCACACATTCTCTTCTGCGACGGATGCTGTTGCCGTCCTCGGTGGGGCGGGAGTCGATTACCTTGCTCTCCGTGCAGTTGCAGTACTGGCAGCGCATCCTGTCATCCTCTTTCTTGTGGAAAAAATGTGGATAAACCTGTGGATAAATAATAGCATATCCCTGGCAGGTTGTAAAGCTGTCAGCCGCCCAATTGTAAAATTATTTGCACGCACCGGAAGAAGGGAAAAACTATGTTGACGTTTCTGTTTCTTCATGTTATATTGTCAAAGAAAATTTTGAGGCTGGAGGAGTCACTGAATCATGAAGTTCCTGCTAGATATTCTGCGCGGCCTGGTGATCGGCCTGGCCAACATTATCCCTGGCGTCAGCGGCGGCACGATGATGGTCTCCATGGGCATCTATGACACGCTGATTCACAGCATCACCCACCTCTTCAAGCAGTTTAAGAAATCCATCATGACCCTGCTGCCCTTCGCCATCGGCATGGTAGTGGCCATTGCAGGCCTGAGCTTTGTCATCACCTGGGCATTTGATAATTATCCCCTGCCCACCAATACCCTGTTCATCGGCCTGATTCTGGGCGGCCTGCCTGCCATCATCAAGCAGCTGAAGGGGGAGAAGATCGGCGCTGTAGGCGGTGTCCTTTTCGTCGCTTTCTTTGCGCTGATCATTGTGCTGCAAATCATCCAGAAGGAAAACGTGACCACCATTACTCTGAGCTTTGGGGAAGTGATCAAGCTGGTGTTCCTGGGCGCATTGGCTTCCGCCACCATGGTGATCCCCGGTGTCAGCGGCTCCATGATCCTCAAGCTCATGGGCTACTATGAGCCTGTGATTGCCAGCATCAAAGGACTGACCAGCTCCCTGTTTGCCGGCAACTGGTCTGCGGTGCTGGCCAATGTGGGCATCCTGCTGCCCTTCGGTATCGGTATTGTCATTGGCATTTTCGCCATTGCCAAGCTGATTGAGGTGCTGATTGCCAAGTACAAGGGCTGGACCTATGCTGCCATTCTGGGGCTTGTGACCGCCAGCCCTGTGGCGATCCTGATGGCAACGGACATGACCGGCGTAACGTTCGTGACGGTGCTGGTATCCCTGGCCACCTTTGCTGTGGGCTATGTGGTGGCCTATGTGCTTTCTCCTAAGGATGAACCTCTGGCCAAGCAAGCGTAAGCCTTCGGCGATTCGACAAGACAGCCGGAGATCAAAGCTGCCTAAGTGGTACAGATTCTCTTTGAACGCAGTTTCCTTGATGGGGCTGCGTTTTTTGCGCTTGACGGATACAACAATGGCAGAGCACTAATTTTTCTACACAGTTTTGTAACATAATCGTCATATCTATTTACAAAACCGTCAACATTTGATATACTTACTTCATCATGAAGCAATTTTCGGCTTGTGGTAAGGAGGCATACCCATGAACAAGCGCAGGATTCTGCTGCTATTGACACTGGCTGCTTGGCTTGTGTCTGCCGCTGCGCTGGCAGATACCTACACGGTGCTGCGCTACAACGATACGGGCTCTGCTGTGCAGCAGCTGCAAACGGCGCTGAAGCAGCTGGGCTACAGCGTGGGCAGCGCAGACGGCAAGTATGGGTCTGCCACCGAGAAAGCCGTGCGTCAGTTTCAGCAGGATCATGCCCTGACGGTGGACGGCAAGGCAGGACAGCAGACCCAGGCCTTGGTGTATCAGCTTGCCTCCGGCAGCTCTTCATCAGGCAGCACCTCCACCACCACAAGCAGTTATTTCAGCGGCAATTATGATAAGCTGGAGTATGGCAGCAAGGGTGCCCGGGTGACCAAGCTGCAGCAAGCCCTGAACCAGTTGGGCTTCAGTGCCGGTAAGGCGGACGGCCGCTACGGTACGGGTACCCAGCAGGCAGTAACGGCCTTTCAGCGTGCACAAGGGTTGAATGCGGACGGCAAGGCAGGCAAGCAGACCCTTCAGCGGATGGAGAAAGTATTGTCAGGGGAAGTCAGCAACGTGACCCCTGCGCCTGCAACGCCTACCCCCACGCCCAATCCTTACGGCACCGTTCCTTCCCGTACCCTGCGCAAGGGCTATCAGGGAGATGACGTGAAAAGCGTCCAGTCTCGCCTGAAAACGCTGAAATACTACACTGGCAAGGTGGACGGCAAGTACGGCACAGGCACCATGGCGGCGGTGTCTGCCTTCCAGGCGGCCAACGGTCTCCATGCTGACGGCTTAGCCGGCACATCCACCTATAAAGTGCTGTATTCCGATGGGGCCATTCCCTACAGCCAAACGGTCGTGACGCCGACCCCTGCCAGCACCGTTCCGGCCAGAACCCTGCGTTCCGGTGATTCCGGGGATGACGTGAAGAACGTCCAGACCCGCCTGAAGACCCTGGGCTACTACACCGGCACGGTAGACGGCAAGTATGGCACCGGCACGGTGGCAGCCATTGTCACCTTCCAGACCCAGAACGGCCTGAAGGTAGACGGAGCGGCAGGCAGTGGCACCTACAGTGTGCTCTTCTCTGACAGTGCCAAGGCATATACCAAAACAGAAACAGCGGCACCCACGGCGACTCCGGCTGCAACACCCTCCAGAACCCTTCGCTCCGGCGACACAGGTGATGATGTGAAGAGCGTGCAGACCCAGCTGAAAACCTTGGGCTATTACACCGGCTCGGTGGATGGCAAGTATGGTTCCGGCACGGTTTCTGCCATTGTGGCTTTTCAGAAGAACAATAACCTGACCATGGACGGCGTTGCAGGCAGCGGTACGTATAAGGTGTTGTATTCATCTTCTGCCAAGTCTGCCAGCGACAGCAGCAATTCCGGTTCCAGTGCCACAGCCACAGCCCCTGATAAAAGTCAAATCAAGCTAATGTACTGGTACACGGAAGTGAAGCCCATCCTGAAGGGCAAGAGCTCTATTTATGTCTATGACCCGGCAACAAGCATTGGCTTCACCCTGCATCTGTATTCCCTGGGCCGCCATGCCGACGTGGAACCCATGACCGCCGACGATACGGCCAAGATGATGGAAGCCTTTGGCGGCGTTGTTGCCTGGGAGCCCGTCAAGTTCGTATATGTCCTGCTGCCCAATGGGCAGTGGACGGTTGCCACCATGCACAACGTGGCTCACGGCGGACAAAGCATCAAGGATAATAACTTTAACGGACAAAACTGTGTCCACTTCCTGCGGGAAATGTCGGAATGCGAAGCAGCCGACCCCAAATACGGTGTGACCAACCAGAAAGCTATCCGGGCAGGCTGGAAGGCTCTCACCGGGGAAACAGTGAATTAAATGAACAAGAGGGAGGAAACGCTGCGTGCGAATCCTCCCTCTTTTGGTGCGCCTGGATTGAACCTTATCCTTTTGTTGGCAAGGCGGCGGTTTCTTTCTTCATCATGGCCACCACGTAGAACATGACCACCAGCTCAGTGATGGGCATGACGTACCACAGGGAATCTGCGCTGATGATCGCAGGAAGAAGCAGGATCAATGCGCCGCTGATGACCAGCCCGCGTGCGACGGATACCACAAAGGCAATGGAGGGCTTCATAATAGCCTGGAAGTAGTAAGTGGAGAAAATGTTCAGGGGCAGCAGCAGGAAAGACAGGGCATAAGCACGGATAATGCCGGGAGCCATGGCCAGAATCTCGTCGGTGGGGGTCATGAAAATGCGAATGTAGAGCTTTGGCACCGCCATGCTGAGAACTGTCCAGAACAGGCCGAAAAAGGCCGTCGTCCACAGGGCAAAGCGCAGGGTTTCACGGATGCGGCTGCCCTTGCCTGCACCGTAGTTGGTGGAGATGATGGGCTGGGCAGCCTGACCCACGCTGTAGGCACAGCATTGTACAAAGGTGCTTACGTTGATGATGGGACCGTAAATGGCCAAGGCATTGGTGCCCAGGTACTTCATGATCTGCCGATTGAACAGCACGGTCAGGATGCCCATGGCCACGTCAATGAAGAAGGTGGAAAACCCAGTCACGGTGATTTCATGAAGCTTCCGCAGGATGCCGGCAGGCTTCACAAGCCGCAGGGTGTTGGTCTTTTTCACAAAGTGGGTCAGCATCACAACGAAGGAAAGCGCAGAGCCGATGGCCGTGGCCAGACCAGCACCATAAATGCCCATGTCGCAGGTAAACACGAAAAAGTAATCGCCGAAAATGTTGAAGATGCCGCCGGCCAGCACCCCAAAGGTAGCCAAGCCCGGATCGTTGTCATTCCGCAGGAAGGCGGCCAGCATTTGATTGAACAGGAACAGGGGGAAAACCCACAGGATGGGCGCCATGTAGGTTTCAGCCATGACCAACAGGCTTTCATCTGCACCGAAAAAGGTGAGCACAGGCTGTTCAAAGCAGAGAATGCCGGCCCAGCTCAAAATGGCCAGCAGCACCGAACCAATGACGGAAACGGTAAAGTACTGCATTTCACTGCCGTCATGGACGGCGTTGCTGCCACGCTTGGTGCTGAAAATCACGCTGCCGCCGATACCCATTAGCAGCCCCAGACTGTAGATGACGTTCCACACGGGAGCCACCACGGCCAGCGCTGCCGTACCGTTGGGGCCGTGATACTGCCCCACCATGGCCATATCCACAACGCCGTAGATGCAGGAAATCAGCGCACTGCCAAAGGCGGCGCTCAGGTACTTGAAGTAAAGGGACTTGATTTTGCCGTTCAGCAAATCCATGTTCGTTCCTCCTTTTTGCAAAAAAGAGCCGGATCAGGAACAGACATTTCAGTCTGCGCCTTATCCGGCTCATGTTTCCTTGAACAGATTGCCCTCCGACGAACAAGTGCCATTGTAACAGATTCAAATGGATTGTCAAGGGGCAATTTACAAAAGGGTAACGATCCCTGCGGTCAGGGCTGTGGATGTTGGTTACAAACGAATCACACTATTGATGCAAAAGGAAGGGGAAAAGATTGATCCGCCGCCGATCTGATGAGTATCAGAAGACCACCACCAGCAGCATCTTGAACCGCTCCTGACCGAACACGGCATGGGGATGACCGGCAGGCATCACGATGGATTCACCTTCGTGAAGCTCATAGTCCACACCGTCGATGGTGATCCGCCCCACGCCGTCCAGGCAGGTAACAAAGGCGTCCCCACCGGAAGCGTGGGTGCTGATTTCCTCGCCCTTGTCAAAGGAAAACAGGGTAACGCTGACGGCACGGTTCTGTGCCAGCGTCTTGCTGACCACCTGACCATCCTGATAAGCTACCTGATCCTTCAGCACCAGAACCTCAGATTTATCAATGTTCTTCATCATGGGAAACTTTCTCCTTCATTATCGGTCAATGATGTGACCGTCAATGGAAATGGTGACTACTTGCCAGGGAATGAACTTGCCGCTTTGCTGCAGGGCTTTCTTGGCAGCCATCTCCAGGCCGCCGCAGCAGGGAACCTCCATGCGCACAACGGTGACGCTCTTAATGTCGTTGCTGCGGATGATCTCCGTCAGCTTTTCACTGTAATCAACAGCATCCAGCTTGGGGCAGCCGATGAGGGTAATCCGTCCCTGCATGAATTCCTGATGCATGCTGGCATAAGCGTAGGCTGTGCAGTCGGCGGCAATGAGCAGCTTTGCGCCTGTGAAATAGGGCGCATTGATGGGAACAAGCTTGATCTGGCAGGGCCACTGACCCAGCTGAGAGGTCACTGCAGTGCCGGATGCCTGCACAGGCGCACCGGCCTGGGGATGCAGCTGCCGCATCTGCTTGCCGGGGCAGCCGTGGAAAGCAGGGGCTTCCACCGTCTTCTGCTGCTCTTTCCTGGCTTTGTTGGCCATAACGGCAGCCTCATCATAGGCGGCGGCTTCCCGCTCGGTAAAGGTAATGGCGCCGGTGGGGCAGTTGGGCAGGCAGTCGCCCATGCCGTCGCAATAGTCGTCCCGCATGAGCTTGGCTTTGCCGTTTACCATTTCAATGGCATTCTCGTGGCAGGCGCTTGCGCAGGCGCCGCAGCCGTTGCACTTGTCTTCATCGATGTGGATAATTCTGCGGATCATGATGAACTCCTCCTTTGAACTCCCCGAGGGCGTCAATGTTTTGCTTGATTCAACATCCTTAGTATAGTACAATCACTGCAGAACATCCGTTGTTTTAACAACGAAAGGAGCACGCATGGGAAAAATGACTGCGCCCTTGCTGGCAGGGCTGACGGAAGAAGAACAGCAGCAAATGCTGGCAAGTCCCTGCTGCCGCCAAGCGGCCTATCAAAAAGGAGAAACCATTTTCCGTGCCGGCACCATGACCAAGGAAATGGGCATGGTGCTCAGTGGCATGGTGTACATTGAAAACATTGACCTGTGGGGCGACCGTTCCATTCTCAGTAGCGTTTCCGAAGGGCAGGTATTTGGGGAAACCTATGCCCTTTGCCGGGAACCGCTGATGGTGGATGCCGTGACGGCGGAGGACTGCATCCTTCTGTTCCTGCATGCGGACAAGCTTCTGCAGGCGCAGGAAGCCCGGGAGCCTTGGGCGGTGAAGATCATGGGGAATATGCTGCGGGTAGCCATGCAGAAGAACCTGACCCTGTCCACCCGCATTTCTTCTGCACCTCCGGGAAAACCATCCGCAGCCGACTGCTGACCTACTTGACCTATCAGTCCGTGAAAAACGGAAGCGCCACTTTTCAAATTCCCTTCAATCGGCAGCAGTTGGCAGATTACCTGAACCTTGACCGAAGCGCCCTGTCAAAAGAACTGGGGAAAATGCAGCAGGAAGGGCTGATCTCCTTCTACAAAAATTCTTTCAAGCTGTGTCAAGGCCTGGCGTCTAGCGATACAAAGCAATAGAAAGACGCAGACGATGTACGCCTGCGCCAATAGAATTAAATTTAGGATGCTTTGGCTTTGCTTTTTCCAGCCAGCTTCAAACTGACCAGTAGCAGCACAGGGAAAATCACTGCCATTAAAATGCCCATGCGCAGGTTGTCGCCAAATACGCCGGACATAAGGCCTGCCAGTGTGGGACCGCCGGAGCAGCCTACATCCCCGGCCAATGCCAGCATGGCGAACAAAGCCGTGCCGCCGCCCCGGATGGTAGCGGCCGCCTTGCTGAAGGTGCCGGGCCACAGGATGCCAACGGAGAATCCGCAAACGGCGCAGCCTGCCAGGCTGACCACCGGATTGGGAATCAGGGAAATACACAGATAGGCAGCAATGCACAGCAGGCAGCTGAAGGTCATGAACCGATCCAAATCCATTTTGTCGCCGAACTTGCCATAGAGCAGCCGCGAAAGACCCATCAGGCAGGCGAAAGCCATGGGGCCGGTCAGGTCGCCGATGGTTTTGCTGACGCCAAGCCCCTGCTCCGCAAAAGTGGAAGCCCACTGACTGACGGACTGCTCGGCTGCACCGGCACAGGCCATCATGAGCATCAGCACCCAGAACATCTTACTGCAGAAAAGTTCTTTCAGGGAGAGCCCCTTTTCGCCCTCCTCATTCAGGGAGTAAATGGGCGCCTTGGCGAAGAGCAGCATGTTGGCTACGGGAATCACCGCCCACAGCAGGGCAAGGATTTTCCAATGCTGAATGCCGAAGATGCTGAAGAACACCGTGGACAGCAGCACGACGCCCATGTGTCCCCAGCAGTAGAAAGAGTGGAGCAGGCTCATGGCCTTCTCCTTGTGCTCCGTAGGGCAGGCCTCTAGAATGGGGCTGATCAGCACTTCAATCAGTCCGCCGCCGACGGCATAAAAGCCTACTGCAATCAGGATGCCGGCAAAAGCGTCCGGCAGCACTTCCGGCAGAATGGTCAGCAGCACCAGCCCGATAGCTGCCATGGCATGGGCAATCAGGATGGAAACTCGGTACCCGATCCGATCCACAAACTTGGCTGACAAAAGATCAATCAGCAGCTGAATGGCAAAATTGATGGTAATGAGCATGGTGATCTTTGACAGGGGAATCTGATAGGTTGTCTGGAACGTGACGAACAGCAGCGGCACGAAATTGTTGACAATGGCCTGCACAATGTAGCCGATGAAGCAGGCATACATGGTCTTTTGATAGTTAGGTTTCAAGCACTTTCCCTCCCACACAACATCAGCAGGGATTATAGCTGAAAACCTGACCAATGTCACGAAAAAATATTGGCACCTGCCCAATTTTACTGCAAAAAGGGCAGATCCGGCATGGTGCCCTTTTCCATGATGATGAGCAGCATTCGGGTGAATCCCTTGGGATCACGAATCTGATACTGCATGTGATTGTAGTCCCGGAACACCGGATAATGAGCCTTAGGATAGGCCTTCATCACGACATCCCGATACTTGAAGTGATCTTCCTTGCTGTCAAATTCGAAGAAGCAATGGGCTTGCAGGTTTTCCGGCAGGGCAGGGAAGGGAGCGTTCACCAGGTTGCCTCCCATTTGCCGGTGCATGTTGCCATAGGTCAAACCTTGACCGGCCGTGATGAAATAGGGCTTGATGCTGTCGTCATCGCACCACATGATCTTCTTCAGCGTCTTACCCTTGGACCAGTAGAGGCCCTTGATAGCCAGGTACAGAGCGGGCACCATGAGGTGCCGGGTACCACTGCCAATCTGGGCAAACTGTCCGCCATCCATGAACACATGGTCAACCGGCACTTTGGTTTGGGACAGAAAGGCAACAGCCAGATCAGTACCGCTGGAAGAAGCAACCACCAAGGCTAAGCGGCTGATACCCTGCTCCTTTAGAAAGGTTTCCACCTGACGGATCTTATCCGCCTTGCTGACATACTTCTGCCCCGGACAGTACACCGTTGAAGTGGGCATGATGCAGAAGCAGTGCTGTGCCAGTCCCTTTGCCACAGGTTCGCTGCTGTCGCCTACAACGCCCATGGCATGGAAGAAGAGCACAGCCGGATTGGCGGACTGCCCCAGTGTTTTGAACAGCATAGGAGCATATCCTCAAATGTATTGCGTCGGCATTAGCTTTGCCTAACTCTTCCGCTTTTGAAAAGCTGCCTTGCGCAGCCGTTGGATTCCTTTCCTATTCTATCATGCCTCAAGGGGAAAAGCAATCATCGGACAAACGTTCGCAGGGGAGGGGATGAAAAACTTGCGTTCGTTCGTTAAATGCTGTACAATAGGAATCCGACGGAGGGCCGGTATGATGATGAAGAAATGGATTGCGACACTCCTGTTGCTCTTGATGCCTTGCTTGGCCTTGGCGCAGGAGGATGGATTGACCTTGACGGATGCGGGCGTGGATCTCCCCGGCGGGAGCATCCATTATCCCCAGATACAGGGACTGGATGAGGAAAAGACCGCCCTTGTAAATCAGGCATTGCTGGAAGCCGGACAGATCAGTCAGCGGCTGGAGCGTGCCACCCTGCTTACTTCTGCGCCGGTGAAGCTGAACGTATCCTGGCAGGCAGACACTCAATGTTTGGCCGGTCAGGTGCTGTCGGCGGTATTTACGGCGGAAGGCGCAGTAACGGACAGCCGCTCCACCTACGTGTATACCACGCTGAACATGGATCTTGCAAGCGGCGAAGAAATCACCTGGGCAGATCTGTTTCAGGATGAAGAAGAAGCGCGGGCAGGCATTGCTTCCTATTTGGAAGATGAGCTTGCTCCGGAACTCAGCGCCCATTTAATGAACAGCGAACTGACGCCGCTGCCGGAGGACTTTTCGCTGGATGCTTCGGGTATGACCTTGTATTATCCCATCAGCCAGCTTGCCACCTTAAGTGACCGAGCCGGGGCTGTGCACCTGAGTTGGTGTGAACTGCTGCCCTACCTGAAAACAGGGGAGGGGACGGTGCTTCGCCGCATCGGTGCCGAGGTCATGGTCACCCTTTCGGATGCATCGGCCATTCAAAAGGCAGTGGACAGCGGCAGCCTGCCGGGGATTCCTGCACAGCTTGGGGACAACATGCAGGAGCTTGTGGATACGTGGGGGCTGCTCATTGACCCGGATCTTTATGAAAACGGGCGGTTGATTTCCTTGGACGGTGCGGCTTTCCGCACGGTGTATTTGATGACGGATCGGCTGACGGAGACACTGGACGCCAGCGTTGTGCAGGGGATCCGCATGGATCGGGGCAGCCTGTACGGACTGTGCATCGGCAAAACCAGCCAAAACGAGTGGCGGCAGGTGCTGGGGGAGCCGGACTATACCGTTGCCCTGAATGAGGAAGAGGCAGACGGTCAGCGTCTGCAAAGCGGCGAAAGCGATTACTACCGCTATGACAACCACACTCTCCGCCTTCATGCCAATGAAGACGGGATATTGGTGAGTCTTATGGTGCTGGAATAAAGGGAGCATTGAAGGAGGATCATGGATGGCGCAGCAAAAGAAAAATAACAGGAGCAAACCATCGCCCAAGTATTCGGCCGGGACGTTGGAGCTGCGCTTTGTGATCGGACTGATTCTGGTGGCTTTAGGCGTGCTGGTGTTTCTGGCTGCCGGGCTGCAGCTGAAGGGCAGTGCTTTCGACAGCATCCGAGCCCTGTTCTGCGGCCTGTGTGGCGGATTGACTGTACTGTTCCCAATCATCCCGATTTGGGGTGGCGTGCTGATGATCCTTTCCACCCAAAAGAAAACATCGCCCAGAGAACTTCTGCTGGTGTCCGGGCTTTATTTGGGACTGGCCGCCTGCCTGACACTGGTGATGCACACGGCCTACAACGGGCAGAATATGTCCCTGATGGATTACCTGCTGAACCTGAATGCAACGAAATATAACCCGGCAGACTCCTACCAGCTGTTCCTCAGCCGAGGCTGGGAACTGGGGCGGAAAGGCACCGGCGGCGGCGGACTGGGCATGCTGCTGGCCTGGCCTGTTTGGAAGACTGTCGGCATTGTACCCGGGGTGATTTTGTTGGTGCTGCTGTGCATCGGGGACGGATTGCTCCTTTTCCGTGTGGATGTGAAAAAGCTTTTCGGACAGGTACAGCAGAAGGCAAAGGCGCGGGATCAGCAAAAGCAACAGGAACAGGACGCCCTGCAGCAGCGGCAGCTTCTGTGGCAGCAGCAAGCCGCTGAAGAACAGCAGAGAATGCAGGCAGCACAGCAAATGCCTGTATACCATGATAACACCCCGCCGGTGGATCAGTGGGGGGCTCAGCCCCAGCCTAGTGCGCCTGTGTGGCAATCCCAGCAAGTCTATATGCCGCAGACGACAGCACCCTATCAAACTGCGGAACAAAACGGATTCCAGCCAATCCAAGGGGAGCAGTATGTGCCTGTGACCTCGGCAGATATGATTTACGAGCAGGCAGACTATACCCAGGCCCTGCAGCAGGAGCAGAACACGAAGAAGACAGGCAGGCTTGGGGGGATCTTCGGCCGCCGAGGGGAAAAACAGGGCAAGGTGCAGCACAGTGCCACCGGGGAAACCTGGCAGAACCCTGATGCGCCTCGCCGGGCTTCCTTCCCGCCGGAACAACCTGCACAGCAGGCACAGCCGACGTGGCAAAGTAACACGCAGCCCATGCAGCCTGTGCAGCAGGCACAACCCACATGGCAAAGTAATACACAGCCCATGCAGCCCGTGCAGCAGGCACAGCCCACGTGGCAAAGTAACACGCAGCCCATGCAGCCCGTGCAGCAGACCCAGCCGACATGGCAGGGGAACACCCAGCCCATGCAGCCTGTGCAGCAGGCACAGCCCACGTGGCAGGGGAACACCCAGCCCATGCAGCCTGTGCAGCAGGCACAGCCCACGTGGCAAAGTAACACGCAGCCCATGCAGCCCGTGCAGCAAACACAATCCCGGCAGAACAATGCTCAGCCTGTGCGCCAGCCTCAGCCTGCCTATCAGCCTGCACGGCCTTCACGCACGGCCGGGGCGGAAAACAGCACTCGGCAGGATACCTGGCAGGAGCCGAACAACTATGCCGCGCCTTCCTGGCGTGACGACGGGGCGACAACCATTCGCCAGGCAACGGGACGCTACCATGCTGTACCGACTGTGCCTGTTGAAGCGGAAGCAAATGAGGAAACCCCCATTACCCGAAAGCTGCACCAAATGCAGCAGACCCATGAAATTGAGCCGGAACAAAGCCATGCCGCTCATCATCGCACGCCGGTGAACACCCAGCTGCGCATGGAGCAGGTTCCGCCGCAATCAACAGCGGACGATGAAACGCTCCCATGGGAGACTCGGCCTGCTCGCCGCCAGCAGGCTGTCCAGCAGGAAAAGGTTCCTGTGCCTCGCTTGCAGACGGAGCCCCCTAAGGATGCATGGAAGCCGGAACTGAAGCTTCCTCCCCGGCGCACAGATCTGCCGGAAGAAGAGGAAGAAAAGCCGGAAGAGATGCCCTACGTTTATCCCAACTTTGCATTGATTAAAATGCCGGAGCCTGCCTCTTCGGAAACAGCGGAGGAGGATGCCCTTCGTTCTCGCCGGTTGGAGGAAACCCTGCAGTCCTTCAAGGTGCCGGCCAAGGTGAAGCACGTGACCCACGGCCCTGCTATTTCCCGGTTCGAGCTGGAGATCGCTTCCGGCATCCGTGTGAATAAAATCACGGATCTGGATCGGAATATTGCCATGAACATGGAGGTCAAGTCCGTTCGTATCGAAGCGCCTATTCCGGGGAAATCCCTGGTAGGCGTGGAGGTACCGAATCATCGTGTGTCCAAAGTCACCCTTCGGGAGGTGCTGGACACGCCGGCCATGCAGGCCGCCAAGTCCCCCCTGTGCGTGGCACTGGGGAAGGACATCGCGGGCACGCCGATCATTTGCGATCTGGCAAAAATGCCTCACTTGCTCATTGCTGGTGCCACTGGCAGCGGTAAATCCGTGTGCGTGAACGCCATGATCAATTCCATCCTCTTCCGTGCATCCCCCAAGGAAGTGCGTATGATTCTGGTGGATCCCAAGGTGGTGGAACTGCAGTGCTACAATAACATTCCCCACCTGCTGATCCCCGTGGTCAGCGATCCCCACAAGGCCGCCGGCGCGTTGGAATGGGCGGTGGCGGAAATGATGGAACGGTACAACAAGTTCAAGGAAAAAGGCGTTCGGGAAATCACAGGCTACAACAACAAGCTGGAGGACGGGGATGAATACATGCCCCGCATCGTCATTATTATTGACGAGCTGGCCGACCTGATGATGACCTGCCGCAAGGACGTGGAAGAGCGGATCTGCCGCCTGGCACAGCTGGCTCGTGCAGCCGGTATCCATCTGGTGGTGGCAACCCAGCGGCCTTCGGTGGACGTGATTACGGGCTTGATCAAGGCCAACATTCCCAGCCGGATTGCCTTCAAGGTGTCCAGCTATGTGGATAGCCGAACCATCCTTGACCGCCCCGGCGCTGAAAAACTGCTGGGTTACGGCGATATGCTGTATCTGCCCAATGGGGAGTTTACCCCCATTCGTGTGCAGGGCTGCTTCCTGACGGATGAAGAGGTCAATAACATTACGGATTTCATCCGCCGGGCGAACCCCAGCGAATATGACCCGAACGTGATTGAACAGCTGGAAAGCATGCAGTCCGCCAATAACGGTGATTTGGCAGTGGATGAGATTACCGCTGCGGAGGATGACAGCAACAGCGATGCCAACCTGCTGCAGCAGGCCATTGAAATGACCGTGCAGGATGGACAAACCTCCACCAGCATGCTGCAGCGACGCCTCCGCATCGGCTATGCCCGGGCTGGCCGGTTGGTGGATGAAATGGAAAAGCGGGGCGTGGTTTCCCAGAAGGATGGGGCAAAGCCCCGCATGTGCCTGATCTCCCGGGAAGAGTTTGAATTGCTGAAACAGGACGGATCACTGGAGGAATAAAGCAATGGCAAACATGATGGATTACCTTGCCTGGCGCGGAGATTTGAACCTGAATGCTGCTCCCTGGTGCGGTGTGGACAGCCTGATCATGGCCAGCTTCAGCTATAACGTGCTTTCCTGCCCGGAGGCGGCAGGGGAAGAAGGCGTTCGTTTGTGCGATATGGCGCCGATGCTGGATCTTCCTCAGCGGACAGGCAATGTGTACTTCGAGCAATGGCGCACCCTGCTGTACACCATGGCGGACACCGTGCGGTTCCGCACCATGCGGGTACATCACTACGTTGATGTCATTGATCCGGAACGTGCCATGCAGTTCTCCGCCTATGCGGCGGATATGGAGGACGGCAGCACCTTTGTGGCTTTCCGCGGCACGGACAGCACTCTGGTGGGCTGGCGGGAGGACTTCGACATGTCCTACGAAACCTCGGTGCCTGCCCAGGAAAACGCCAAAAAGTTTTTGGAGATGATTGCATCAGCCCGTCCCGGCAAACTGCGGGTTTCCGGCCACAGCAAGGGCGGCAACCTGGCAGCCTATGCGGCGGCTCATGCCGCACCGGAGGTACAGGCTCGGATTGACAGTGTGTACAGCTTCGACGGCCCGGGCTTGGATGACGATACCATGGCGAGTGAAGGCTATGCCCGGATTCTTCCGGTGATGCATTCGGTGATTCCGCAAGCTTCCGTGGTGGGACTGCTGATGAACTACCATGCCAACTACACCGTTGTGAAGTCCTTGTCCGTATCCCTTTGGCAGCACGACGCCTTCAAGTGGCAGGTGCTGGGAACCGACTTTGTTGCCGGGGAACGCACCACCACCAGCCTGCTCATGGACGAAACCCTGCATGAATGGTTGAAGGCCTGCACCAAAGAAGAGCGGAAAGAATTCGTGGAAGCTTTGTTTGATGTGCTGACATCCACCGATGCTACCACCCTGGCCCAGCTTTCCGGAGAAAAGCTGAAGTCTGCTGCCATGATCCTTGCCGGCGTGCGGGGCATGAACCCGGAAATGCGGAAAATGTTCCTGCGGCTGATCGGCATGTTCCTTTCCATGACGGCCGCCAATGCGGTGGGCATGATCGGCGAAAAGCAGCGTGATGTTTTGAGTGATCTGCTGAATAAGCTGAAGCCGGAGAATACCGGGGATGGGAAGGAAAATAAGTAATGGATCTATCCATTTTTAACGCATACTTTGCCTCCGTTTTCGCATAAGAAAACAATATCGTCATTTTGTTCAGGGTTTCTCTGTTTCGAACAGTCGGAGCGGGGCTTAGACGGGCGGCTAAGACATGGCTGACCTGCAGAAGGCTACCATCAACATCCTGAACGTGCTGATGCACACCAACCAGTTCGAAGAACTGACCGGTATCACCGTTGGCACCTACACGGATACTTCCGCAGTGAATAACTACATCACCGTAACCAAGTAAGCAACATTCCACCCAAAGGGGGCGCCGGCATTGCCGACGCCCCTCTGCTTGTGTGCGCCCGGCGGCGCCCGTTTCTAAAGGGTGAAAGACCCGAATCCGCCCGGTA
>CAVKHY010000008.1:0-22811 GCA_963656345.1 bacterium
GGGGCGGCTTTTGTGCCCAAAGCCCCCCTCCCGTACCCACCCCCGAAAAGCAGCTAAAAAGGAATTATCCCATTTCATGAATTCGTTTGCAGGGGGGCTTTGCGATCGCCCTCTGGACTCCTTCGGCGGTCGCCTTACAAGCAAGGTTATGGGCATTGCAGGGAAAAAAACAATTCCTTTCTTGCAAATGAAGTCAACCTGCTTCCGAAGGGGCGGCGAAGGGGTGCAGGGGGCGACCGCAAAGCCCCCTGCATAACTCTTCAAGAAAGAAATTCCTGCATCCGAAGGCGACCGCCGAAAGGTTCCAAGGGGCGCAGGTCACTGACCTGTTTAAACCCCTTGGAATAAAAAAAGAGCGCCTTTCGGCACTCCCGATCATCGCCCGAGCGGGTGCACCGCCTGGGCGATTACTGGATATCCATCAATTGCAGCAGCAGGGCGCGCATGTCATCACAGCAGCCCTGCCACCGGGCGGCGTAGTGCAACGCCAGCGCCTGATCCGGCACGGACAGCATCAGGGTCATCCGGGGACCCGGCATGGTATCCGCCAGGGACAGCAGCCAATCCTGATCACTGACCTGCTCCAGGGCAGCGGTCTCCGGCAGGGGCGGCGGGGGAACGGATGCATCAAAGTCTGTGCCCAGCCGGGACATGATGGCGTCGTAGGTGGCCTGAGCGGCACGCCCCCATCGTTCCGGCAACTGGGGTACGGCGGCGGTGGAGTCCAATGTCAGCATCAGGTCAATGAGGGCCGTGCTCCCCTCCAGCAGCCGGAGCCGGATGCACATCCGTCCGTCGCTGAGGGTGAAGGACTCCGCCAGGGTTTGCTGTTCCCGGCGGAAGCGGGACTGCCACGCGGGGCAGGCGGCGTCAATGACCTCCCGGGTGCTGGCAGGCAGCCGATGGGCAAAGGCGGTCAGGGTGTACTCTCCCTTTTCCCCCAAGGTGAGCAGGGCGCCCAGGGAGCCGGGCTTTTCCAGAATCTGCTCCTGCTCCTGCAGTTCGCTCAGGTTCAGCTGCAGGGCGAAATAGTTCATCAGATCCAGCTCCACCATGAACTGCAGCAGCTGCATGTTGGTCACCGGCCCCAGACGGGAAAGGGCATAGAGAATCACCAGCTTGTATTCCGAGTCCGGAATGCTGCGCTTCTTCATCTGTCCGCCTCCTTTCCTACTGAAGAAAACCCCTCAAACATACGCTTGAGGGGTTAAGCGAAAATGGGAACCTTACGCCAGGAAGGGCTTCAGGTCAGCCATCAGGTCTTCACAATCGTCAGAGTAGATTTCCAGGGTGATGGGCTTGGACAGATCCAAGCTGAAGATGCCCAGGATGGACTTCGCATCCACAACGTGACGGCCTGCACGCAGATCCATGTCATAGGGATAGCGGTTGACCATGTTGACGAAGGTCTTGACGTTCTCAGCCAGACTGAGCTTGATATTTACCTGCTTCATTTGCTATGCACCTCCTCAATTTTGGCACAAATACAGTATACACGCTGCACTGAAAAAATGCAAGTGGGGAGCACAGATTCTTTCACGGAATTTTTCTTTTCTGGTGGATAAAACGCCAGAACGACTATCACAGAGGAGCGGAACAGCCAGGACTTCCGTGCCTTGTGCCCCAAAAAAAGAAGACCTGCTTCCCGGATATTGATCGAAAAGCAGGTTTTAGACACGCAACAACCCCGGGTGGTGTTGGAGGGCTCGCAAACCCTCCAACTTTCAATCGTGAATCGCCCGAATAGCCGGGAGAACGACGAAGTCGTTCGACCAGTGAGGGCGTGCAAACCTCGTCAAAGTGGCGAAGCTACTTTGACGAATCACTTTAGCAGCAGGGCCGTCACGGCCTCGTGCAGGCTTGTTCCCGGGAAGGAGACATCTGCCGGAACTTTGTCTTCCCCCACCAGATAGGTGCCATCGGCAGCCAGGGACAGGCGGCAGGCATCGTCGGAGATGATTTCGTCCACCCGGGAAATGTCCCGGGAAAGATCAATGGGGAACACGGGATGATCCGGGTTCGCCTTCTGGGTCTTCACGTAGGCGGTAAAGCGGCGGCGAACCTCTTCCGGGCAATCCTCCGCATATTTGAAGAAGAGAATGGGGGCTTCCGGCGCACCCTGCAGCCGCAGATCCTGCTGCTTCAGCATCCGCTCGGCGCAGGCGGCGTCCACTTCCCGGCACAGGCCGTACAGCCGCCGGTGCTTCCGCAGCAGTGGATAGGAGGCAAAGGCGCCGCTTTTGCTCATAGCTACCAGGGCCAGAT
This sequence comes from bacterium, assembly GCA_963656345.1. Lineage (GTDB taxonomy): Bacteria > Bacillota > Clostridia > Christensenellales > Aristaeellaceae > CAKUFA01. Next base: position 2,266 of record CAVKHY010000008.1, read on the forward strand.
TATCCACCCCCTGCAGGTCGCAGAGGAGAGCGTCGGTGATCTTTTCATCCGGCAGGAAGGCGGTAAAGGCGCAGTTGGGGAACTGATCGCACAGGGCGCGCAGCACGTCGCTCCGGCCGTCTTCCTCCATGAGCGCCCAGGCCATAATGCCCAGGGGCATGCCCTGCTCGATGATCCCCTTGGCCATATCCAGGGGCATCTGCTGCCCCTGATGGGCGGTGTATAGGGTCATGCACCAGGGAATGTTCCGGTTTTCCTTCGCTTCCAGTCTCCGGATCACCGCAGCACCCCGGGTCCAGCTTTCGAAGGTCAGGTTCACGCCGTAGCTCAGGAAATAGCAGTCGTCCACATCGGCAGCCAGGCGGTTGCACAGGGAAAAATAGGGGTGATCCTCCGTGCGGAGCATGTCCTGCAAGGTCTGGAACACCGCCCGCTGAAAACGGCCGTTGGAGAAATGCCCTCCGTGCTCCACCGCATTGCGCAGTACCCGCCGGTCAAACTGCTGCTTCAGCCCCTGCAAACCCTGGGATACGGCGACTTCCACCATCAGGCGCGTAATTTCTCCTGCCATTGTGCCCACCTCGCTGTCATACATCCCCGGGAGGATGCGCGTCCGCCCCAGGGGGATCTTCGATCTGCTTTTCAGCCTTCAATTCGACTGTTTTCCTCCGGGTTATCGTTCTCGAAGATCCATCCTAAGTATAGCGAAAATCCGGGGCGGATGGTATGGACAAACGAATGGAAATGTGGAGTTATTTCAGCGGAGGATTTTGCGAGAGGGCTTGATCGTTGCTTCTTGGAAACCTTCGGGGGCACCATGCTACTAGGGGACATCTTTGTTCTTACTTATGCTTATTCCAAGGGGCTTTCCGGTCGCCCCTTGGAACCCTTCGGGCATCCATCTTTTAGGGTTACTTGTTCATTGTCGTTTCTGGATATTCCAAGGGGCTTTCCGGTCGTTCCGCAACCTCAATCGTCGCAAGCTACGCTTGCTCGTTTCGGTTGATGCGTTCGCGGCTACTGCACACGCCACTGGCGTGTAGCCGCTCACTTACCCTTGGAACCCTTCGGATGAAGGTAGATTCTTGTGAAAGTAATTTTTCCCTTTCAATGCCCATAACCTTTATAGAGGATGCACCCGAAGGGGTGCAGGGGGCGATCGGAAAGCCCCCTGCAAAGCCTATCGAAAAAGAAATAGCCGTTTCCGAAGGGGGCGAAGGAGTCCAGAGAGCGACCGGAAAGCCCCCTGCAAACGAATCTTTGGAATGGCTGATTCTTGTCAAAATGCTTTTCGGGGAGAGCGCGAGAGGGAGCTTTTAGCATAAAAGCTGCCCTCTCGCAATTTCCTATTTAATCATAGCTGGTTTTCGGGAGGGTGCGGGAGGGGCTTTTGACACAAAAGCCGCCTCCCGCTTGACACGCTCCGGCTTGTCCCTTTACAATGACACAGACAAGGAGGCTGATGGGATGACGATTATTTGGGACTGGAACGGCACCCTGCTGGACGATGCGGCCATTGCCGTGGCGACGGATAACGAAATCTTCCGCCGTTACGGCATTCCTCTGCTGACCCTGGAAACCTACCGGCAGCACTTCCGCCACCCGGTAGCGGATTTTTATGAGGAAGTGGGGGTGCCGCGAAAACTGTTCCACAAGCTGGCAGAGGAGTGGTCTCCCATCTATGAAAGACTGAGCCGGGATTGTCCCCTGCGGAAGGGCAGCGAGGACGTGATCCGCCGCCTGCACGACGCCGGGTTCCGCCAGGCCATCGTCAGCGCATCCCCGGTGGAGGTGCTGCGCCGGCAGGTAGCAGGCTATCCGGCGCTGGCAGCCATGATGGACGACGTGGAAGGCCTGGGGGATGCCTACGGCGCCAGCAAGGTGGCGCTGGCTAAGGGCTACCTGGAGCGTAAGGGCATCCGGGACGCTCTGTTCATCGGCGATACCACCCATGATGCGGAAGTAGCCCGTGCTGCCGGCTGTCCCTGCCTGCTGGTGCAGGGGGGACACCAAACGTCGGACATCATCCTCGCCTCCGGTGCGGAAGTGTTCCCGGATCTGGAGGGGGTGTATGGGAGGATTGTGCAAGAACACAGAGAAAATACCGGCATCGCCTCAGGAGCCAGTCGGATGAAAAGAGGTCCTTTCACCATGGAAATTCGGAAAGCACAGTTGCCTGATTTGGACGGCATCGAAACCATTTATGACCGCATCCATGACGCCGAGGAAGCGGGGCTGACCACCGTGGGGTGGATCCGCCACGTGTATCCCACCCGGAAGACGGCGGAGGATGCCCTGAACCGTGGGGATCTGTTTGTGATGACGGACGGGGATCGTGTGGCGGCGGCGGCCATCATTAACCAAATCCAGGTGCCTGAGTACAAAAACGCCCCATGGAAGCATGACGTGCCGGAGGAGCAGGTCATGGTGCTGCACAGCCTTGTGGTGGATCCCATGGAAAAAGGCCGGGGACTTGGGCGGGCGTTTGTCGCCTTCTATGAGCGTTATGCCGCGGCACATGGGTGCCCGGCGCTGCGGATGGACACCAATGCGCGCAATGCCCGGGCGAGAAAACTGTATCAGACCCTTGGCTATGAAGAAATCGGCGTGGTGCCCTGCGTCTTTAACGGCATTCCGGATGTTAAGTTGGTGTGCCTTGAAAAATATCTGGGGTAAGCTTGATCCGTGCTGGGACGCATAGAAAAAACTGCGGCAGTGTGAACGTTCTGCCGCAGCTTTTTTTGCCTTACCCGTTCCCGGGGGCCGGACTGTCCGTGACGGTCATCACGGCGTCTGCGCCGGTGAAGGTCAGCTGATAACAGTCAATGCCGGTGACGTACAGGGTGATGATCCATTCCGGCTGGGTAAAGTCCTCGGCATAGTTGGTGTACTCGTACACGCCCTTGTAGCTCAGCAGCACATCCGCCGGGAAGCCGTACTGCTCCGTCAGGTAATTCACTGCCCGGGTGAACATGTCCGTCAGCTGGGGGGTGGCGACCCCGTAGGCCACCGTATCGGCGTAGGGATCCCCTTCCTCCGGCATGGCGCCGCTGAACACCATGGGGTACTGGATGGTTTTCCCGTCCGAGCCTGTGTAGGTCAGCATCACGTCCGGGTTCCGCAGCAGATTCTTGTCCAGCAGTCCTTCATCCCCGAAGCGCACTTCGTTCAGGGAGGGATCCTGAATCCAGCCTTCCATGGTTTCTCCCGTCCGGGGAGAGGTGTAGCGGATGAGGATGTACCGGTTCCAGCCCAGCTGTTCGTCGTACAGATCGCGGCTGTCGCTCTCGTTTCCGTGGCGGATCACCGTGTAAGCCGTGCCAGGGGTCAGGGTTTCCGCACGGCGCAGGGATCCGTTGACCAGCACGGCGGTTTCCGTGTACCAGTAGGTCCAGTTGGTCTGGGCGTTCTCCGGTACGTCCTCCGTTACGGCGGCAGTGTTGGTGAAGTCGCTGACCTGGCCCGTGGCGCCGTCCACCGTGGCGGTCAGGTTGTACAAGACGTGATCCCCGAAGGCTTCCGTCAGCTTCTGCTGTACGTTTTCCGGCTGCAGCTCGTAGGCAATGTAGATCTTTGCCTGCCACAGCCGGGCATCCGCGTCCCACTGCAGGGAAATGTCCGGGTAGCCGAAGGTAACGTACAGGTTGTAGTCGTGCTCAAACCGGGCGTCGATGGCTTCCGTCATCGCCTGCAAGGCCTTGTCATAGGTCACGGCGGTGGAGACGTCTCCTCGGCAGAAGCGGGCCAGCTCAATGGAGCGGTCGCTGGTCTTTTCCGATGTGCTGACCCGGCAGATCACCGTGCAGGTGTCTCCGTCCATGAGGAACTCGCAGCTTTCCCAGGCGTAGGATTCATTGATCAGCTGCCGCCGGGTAATGCGGATGTCCCCGTCAATCTTGCCGGAGGTGCCGCTTAGGGTGCCGATCACGTTCATCAGGGAGGCAATCTTGCCGTAGAGCACGTTGTCCGCCGTTTCCTCTGTGTCTTCCCATTGATTGCGGATGGCCATGCTGCCGTTCACGTACTGGAGCAGCTGCCCGTTTTTGCCAATGAGCAGGGAAACCTGCAGGGTGTTGCTGTATACGCAGTATCCTTCGGGAAGCTGCTGAACCTCCGCCGTGCCAAGCCCCACCTCGGAGAAGGTATCCATGTAGGACTGGGCCCGGGCTTCCGCCTCCTCGGCGGTGATGGAGGATGCTTCCGTCAGGGAAGTGCCGGTGGCTTCTGCCAGGGTGCCCACAGGGGAAAGTGTCAGGAGAAGGGCAGAGAATGCTGCCAGACCTTGCCGGTAATTCATGGGCGTTCCCTCCTTTGCTTGGGTGTTCTGACCATAAAACGAATGACGGGAAACTTTTCTTCCTGCAAAAAAATCGGCAAAGCAGCCTTGCCGCCTTGCCGAAAACCCGTTGTGCACGGGAATGTGCACGATTTGCACATTGTGCACGGGAAATGTGCAGGATTTGCACGTGCTTTTTCTCCTGCACAGCCTTACAATAGAGTCAGGCGGGGAGGATGCTCCGGCGATTCACGCCTTTTGCATCTCCAGCTCAAACCAGAAGCAGGTGCCTTCCCCCTGCTTGGAGGTGACCCCGTAGGGTGCGCCGTGATTTTCCAGGATGGTGCGCACAATGCTCAGCCCCAGGCCGGAGCCCTGTACCGCCCGCTTGTGGGATTCCTTGGCACGGTAGTACCGGTTCCAGATCAGGGGCAGCTCGTCCTCGGGAATGCCCTTGCCGCTGTCCCGCACCTCCAGCCGTGCCCGGCCTTCGTGCACGGACTGCACCAGGCGCACGGTTTTGTCCTCCCCGGTGTAGGTCAGGGCGTTGTTCACCAGGTTGTACACCACCTGCTCGATGCGCCCCTCGTCGGCGATCACCGTCAAGTTCTCTTCCGGGTCAAAGCGGATGACATACCCGTCCTTTTCCAGCAGGGTGGCGCACCGGGTAACGATCCCTTGCACCGTGTCCGTCAGGGAGAAGGGCTGCTTGTTCAGGGTGGTCATGCCGGCTTCCATCCGGCTGAAGTCCAGCAGCTCGTTGACCAGGGTGGACAGCCGGCCGGTTTCGTCAATGATCACCTGCATGTTCTCCGCCGTGACTTCCCCGGGCAGGTCCCGCATGATCTCCGCATAGCCGCCGATCATGGTCAGGGGCGTCCGCAGGTCGTGGGAGATGTTGGCGATGAGCTCATGCTGCAAATGCTCCACCTGGCTCAGCTCCTGAGCGGCCTTCTCCAGGGTGTCGTTCAGCTCGTGGATTTCCCGATAGCTGCCGGCGTGCTTCGCACGGGTGAACCGGCTGTGGGAAAGCTCCCGGGCGTTGACGGTGGTTTCAATAATGGGTCGGGAGAAGGTGCGGGAAAGCAGGAAGGCCAGCACCACTGCCCCTGCCAGCACAATCACCGTGATGATGATCAGCTGGGATTTCAGGGTGCTGACGGTTGCATCCACCGGGGAGATGACGGCATTCAGCAGCAGATAGCCGCTGTCGCCTCCGGGCAGGGTGATCCGCTGAACGTACAGCAGCACCTGGGTGTTTTGCTCCCGATCCCGTTCACGCTGCCGCCCGTTGGGCTGAACCTGGTTCGGGGGAAAAGCCATATCGAACTGCTCCAGCCGGGCAGAGCCGTCCTCCGGGGCACGGTCGCACCACCAGTGCAGATCCCTGTTCCGCACCATGTGAATGATGCAGAAGCTTTGCCCTTCGGCGGAGTACACGGCGTTCATCTGCTCATCCAGCAGCATGATGCACAGCCCGTTCTGCACCGCCAGCTGGTTCAGGGTGGTTTCCAGATCCTCACTGTCCAGGTTGCTGACCACCGTTTCCGCCGCCCGCTTGGCGCTCTGGGTCTTGAAGAAGCGGTAGAAGTCGTTCAGCAGGAAGATCTGGCACACCCACAGCATGGCCAGAATGAAGCACACGAAAATCACCAGAAAGAGCATCATCTTCTGGCGAATGCCGGGCAGCGGCCGGGCAGCATGGGCTCCGTCATTCTTTTTCAAAGCGATAGCCAACTCCTCTGAGGGTGGTGATGCGGTCGGCATAGGCGCCCAGCCGCTTCCGCAGCAGCTTGATGTGGGTGTCCAGGGTGCGGTCGTCCCCGTAGAAGTCGTAGCCCCACACCTCGGCCAGCAGCTTTTCCCGGCTCAGGGCAAGCCCCCGGTTCCGCACCATGTAAAACAGCAGGTCGTACTCCTTGGGACTCAGATCCAGCACCTGACCGGCCAGGGTGACCCGCCGGGCGGAAAAGTCCACCACCAGGTCGCCCAGGATCACCTGATCCTGCTGCACGTCGTCGGTCTTGCCGCTCCGCTTCAGGATGGCGCCTACCCGCATGATCAATTCCCGGGGGGAGAAAGGCTTCACCACATAGTCGTCGATTCCCAGTTCGAAGCCGTGGATCCGGTCGTATTCCTCCCCACGGGCGGAAAGCATGAGCACCGGGGTTTGGCTGAAGCGGCGGATCTCCCGCACGGCGGAAAAGCCGTCCAACTCCGGCATCATCACGTCCATGATGATCAGATCGTAGGCGTTCAGGCGGCACTTCTCCACCGCCTCCATGCCGTTGCCGGCCTCTTCCACCGTGTAGCCCTCAAATACCGCGTATTTCTTGATCATATCCCGAATGCGCTCTTCATCATCCACAACCAGCAGCTTCATGGGGCAGACCTCCTTTGTTAAGGCAAGTATAGCAAAAGGGCGGAGAAAGAACAAGGGCAGTCGTCAGGGCATGGTGACTGTAATGGTCACCTCGGCGCCGTAGCGCAGCAGGGCAAAGGTCAGCGAACCTTCCTCCTGCGCCGGCAGCAGGCTTTCCAGCTCGTCTGCCGTGGACACTGGGTTTCCGCTGACGGACAGCAGATAATCCCCGGAGCGCACCCCGGCCAGGTCGGCGGCACTGCCCTCCCGCACGGCCAGCACGTATAGACCGTTGTCCGTATCCTGCACCACCAGCCCCAGGGCGGCGGCAGAAGGCTCGGCGGTGGCGGTGGGGACTTCATTGGCAGGGAACAGATGGGGGTGAACGAAAATCAGGCACAGCACGGCGGCCGCTACGGCCATGAGGCCGAGAATGATGATCCGCTTCCGGGCTTTCTTCAGCAGCATGTCCGCTCCCTCCTTTCCATGGAATGCCTGTATCCTACCCAATGCAGGTGAAAAGTAGGTGAATCCGGCATGAAAGGGGCATGAAAGGATGCGGTTACATGGGAACAGAGAGACCCCTGCGGAGAAACATTTTTCAAAAAAAATTTTGGCTCCGTCCTCCCATTTTTCTCCAATCCTTCGCAAACGAAGGCCCTGGCGGATGACGGAGATGTAACCTATGAACACAGATCAATTTGTTACAGAGATGTAACCAAAACAGAACCTTATAGCAACAATTACTGCGAGATTTGTCACGCTTACGTCAAAGAAAGTCAACAATCAGGTAAAAGGACGGGACTTGGGGCGTGAAATGAAGAGAAGAGGCGCCTGGGGGAGTAACACAAAAAAATGTGTTACGCAAAAGAATTTTTATAGGCAGGTTAAAAATCCGGGTTTGGGGGGCAAAAAACAGCGATTTTCTTGTAAATTATTTGACAGAGGGGAAATTTGTAACCGTCCACGTAACCAAAATGGTGTACAATAGGAGTACCCAAGGTGGAAAAGTATGAATTGCCCTGCTATCAGGGCGAATTGATAGGAGGACTTGACTTATGAAGAAGCTGCTCACCATCCTGACGGCTGCGATGATGATGACCACGCTGGCCGCCGCGGAGACCGGCACCCCCACGGATCTGGGAACGCCCTTCGCCGATGTAACAGCCACCCCCGCCCCTGTAGAGGAGACGGTCGCCCCGGCGACGGAAGTCTCTGCCACGGAAATTCCTGCCCCGGTGACGGAGGTGCCTGTCGTGGTGACGGAAGTGCCTGCCGTGGTCACGGAAGCCCCGGCGGAAGAAGCTGCCGCTGCACGCTCCATCCGGATCGTCGCCTTCGGCGATGCTGATGATTTCTATGTAGGCAACCGGGTAGGCCTGTATGCCGAACTGAAGGGCTATGAAGGCCTGAACGTCGCCCTCCAGTGGCAGCGCTGGAATCCTTCCACCGAGGAGTGGGAAGACCTGATCGGCGAAACGGGCTACAGCCTGTGGATCGACACCACCGTGGGCATGGACGGTTCCATGTGGCAGGTGGTTGTGACCATCCTGTAAGCTTTCCTATATAATAGGTAGAAACTACCGCGCAGACGATGAACTGCATGATGATCTTGTAAGGAGGAACATCCATGAGCAACAAAATGAAAAGCGTTGCGGCGCTGGCGATGATGGCGGTCATGCTGCTGACGATGATGCCGGCAGCCATGGCAGACTCCGCCGTGTATGTGCTGCACCTGAGACCCGCGCCCACGGCTACCCCCGCCCCGGAGGTCACGGAGACCCCGGCGGTGACGGAAGCCCCTGTCGAAACAACGGCAGCCGCCGTGACCTGGCAGAAGGATGAAAACGGGAACCTGGTGCTGGATGAAAGCGGCAACCCGGTGGCCACCGTCCCCGACGGACAGGAAACCCCCGTTGCCTACGCCCGGGATGAAAACGGGAACCTGGTGCTGGATGAAAACGGCAACCCCATTGTCACGGAAACCGTTCCCGCCGGGTCGGATAAAATCTCCACCCTGGAGGACGAACTGGATCCCAACCGCACCATTGACATTTATGTTTCCTGGAATGGCCAGGAACCGGCCTTCGGCAGCACCGCTACCCTTTCCGCTGTGCTGAACGGCTACGGCAACGCCCAGTGCACCATTCAGTGGCAGACCAGCAAGGATGACGCTTCCTGGCAGAACGTGCCAGGCGGCACCGGCGCCCGGCTGAACGTGGTGGTTACGGAAGAGAACCACATGGACTACTGGCGCGTTGTGGTCACGGTAGCCGACCCTGAGTAACGAATCTTTTTCTTAGAACCATTGAAAAATGGAGGATGGAACGATGAAAAACAGCATGCGGAGAGCACTGGCATGGCTGACGGCGATCATGATGATCATCAGCTGCATGCCAATGACTGCCTTGGCAGACATCATTGACGTGAGCCGCTCTGCACGCCCCTTCATTGCCCTCACGGCGGTTGAACCGGACACGGATATTTATGTGACCTTCAACTTCACTGTGAAAGGCGAAGTGGTGAGCAGCCAAATCGTCAACCAGACCAAGGGTGAAAGCGTCACCCAGCCTGCCACCCCCGACACGGCTGACGGCAAGCAGTTCGACGGCTGGTATGTGGACGGCGAGGCCATGACCTTCGGCGTGGTGTCCGGCTATGCAGCCACCACCACCGTGACGGTTGACGCCAAGTTCACGAATGTGTACTATGTGTACTTCCTCAGCGAGGACGGCTATGTCCACGCCACCAAGGAAGCAACGGCGGAGAACGGCTACAAGGTCAGCCTGCCCACCGACTACGAAGCCAAGGATGCCCTGGTGACCGGCTGGGTCATCAAGGACACCACCACTGCCTTCACTGCCGACACGGTGGTGGAAGCGGATACCTACGTGACCCCTGTTACCGTGCCTGCCTACTGGGTGACCTTCAACACCGCAGGCGGCAGCCAGATGAAGAGCCAGTACGTGGAGCAGGGCAAGTCCCTGAACCTGGACAGCCTGACGCCTCCCACCCGCACCGGCTACACCTTCGCCGGCTGGAAGGACGCCAGCGGCAATACCGTTTCCGGCAACCTGACCCCCACCGCCAGCGTGGTGCTGACCGCCCAGTGGAACCCTGAAAAGGTGAAGTACACTGTGGTGTACTGGGGTGAAAACGCCAACGATGAAAATTATTCCATGTTGGCAACGGAAGCTGGCAAAACGGCATACACCGGCACGGAGCTGACTCTGGACGCATCCTCCGGCGCACTGCCCTCTTCTGTAACCGACAGCAGCTACTTCACCTTTGAAAAGTCTGATACGGTGACGGTGGCGGCAGACGGTTCTTCCGTGCTGAATGTGTACTATACCAGAAATGAGTATACCATTACGTTTGATCTTCTGGGTTATTACAGCAGCAGAGGTTGGGGGTATTCAAAAGCATCTTCCAGCACGTTCAGCACGCAGCCTGTGCTGACCATGAACGGAACAACTTATACGAGTACCTATAGTTTCAAGGCCAAGTACGAGCAGGACATCTCTGCTCTGTGGCCTACCAGCGGCGATTTTACCACACTGCCTGTACGTACCGGCAGCAGTGGCGGCGGCTATGGGCCTGGCGGCGGTGGCAGTAGCTCAACCACCTATTCCCTTACTGGCTGGAATCAAACTTGGGTATCCAAGCGTCTGACCCTGACCAGTGATATTATTGCGCAGGGCAGCATTGCTGCTTACTGGACAACCGGTCTGACGACGTATACTTTGAACTACATGTTCGAAACGCCGGATGGCACCGGTGATGCCTATACCTATGGTGGTACGACTCGGTATTATAAGAAGAACGAACAGTATTCTCAGACAGCGGACACAACTAGCGGAAACTGGTCTGCTAAGGCAATCACGGGCTTTACGTCTGTAAATGTGGTTGAGAGTGGTACGAACGTAAACCTTTACTACTCCCGCAACAGTTATACCCTGACCCTGAACAACATGGGCTCCGAATCCTCCGAAGATATCATGTTCGAAGCAGATATTTCCGGCAAGGGCGTTACCCCTACCACCATTCCTGACGGCTATGAAGCTTCCGACTTCAAGGGCTGGTACGAGGTGGAACCTGCGCAGATCACTGACACCAGCGTTCCCTATACCTTCGGCACCATGCCTGCCAAGAATGTGGTGCTGTATGCCTACTGGGCAAAGCCCAAGGTAACCATTAACATCAAGGTCAACGTAACCAGCGATGTTGGATTCAATGAAGATGAAACGGTTACCCAGGGCACTTCCATCGGACAGACCCAGGTATACAGCGATGCAAACGACTTTATCAAGGAACATGGTTTGACCATTATCAAGTGGGTTGATGCAGATGGCAATAACATTGATGTCAACGAACCTTTGTATGGCGACAAGACCATCACCCCCATTTTCGTGGGCCAGACCTATACCCTGACCTACACCGCCGGCGAGGGCACCGGTGCGGATGTTACCGATGCCAACAAGTATGGCCCGGACGCTGCTGCCCGTGTGGCCAACAGCGCCTTCACTGCCCCCGAAGGCAAGGTGTTTGCCTACTGGACGGATGACGCAGGCACCGTGTACTATCCCGGCAGCTACATCACCCTGAACAAGGACACCACCCTCACGGCCAACTATGTGGATACCTATGCCAAGGTGTCCGTGACCTACAAGGCTAACGGCGGCAACGGCGACGACCACACCACGGAAGCCGTGCTGAACAACGGCCTGGTCACCGTGCTGACCAATGGTGCTGCGGGCATCACCCCCAAGACCGGCTATCACTTCGTCAGCTGGAACACCAAGGCCAACGGTACCGGCACTTCCTTTGGGGCAGGCGCAAACGCCCGCCTGAACAGCGACGGTGAAAACGTGCTGTACGCCATTTGGGCGCCCAACACGGACGTCAGCTACACCGTCCACTATTATAAGGAAGGAACTACGGAATCTGTTGCAGAGGATAAGGTGGTCACCGGCCAGACCTTTGACACCTCTGTCACCGAATCTGCTAAAACGGTTACCGGCTACACCGTGGTGAAGCCGGAAGCCCAGACCTTCACCCTGAACGAGTACAACAAGGAAATCACCTTCTACTACACCGCCAATAACTTCACCTACTACGTGAAGTATTATCTGGACGGTGCGGAACAGAAGGATTGGCAGGCAACCGGCTCCGCCGCTTTCGGCAGCCAGGTGACCACGTACACCGATAAGTGCCCCGCCGGCTACGTGCTGGAGAAGACGGAAAACCTGCCCTTGACCATTCAGGCGGATCAGAGCAAAAACATCATCAACGTCTACTATAAGAAGAACGTCTTCACCCTCACCGTGAACTATGTTTACGAGGATGGCACCAAGGCGGCCGAACCCCACACCGAAAGCGTGACCTACGGTGCGGCTTATTCCGTGACCTCTCCCGCCATTGACGGCTATGAGCCCAGCAAGGATGTGGTCACCGGCACCATGCCCGCCGAGGACAAGACCGTCACCGTGACCTACATCAAGCGGAACGACCTGACCTACACCGTCCACTATGTGTGGAACAACACCACCACCCAGGTGGCGGAGGATAAGGTGGTCACCGGCCAGACCTTCGCCGACGAGGTGAAGGAAACCCCCATCACGGTCAATGGCTACACCCCCGTATCCGAGGATGCAAAGACCGTGACCATCACCACCGGCACCAATGAGATCACTTTCTACTACTATAAGAACGCTCAGATTCAGGCGAAGAGCTATGAGGGCGTTTACGATGGACAAGCCCACGCTGTGACCACGTACGACTGCAGCGAGGCGGAAGCGGACTTCTCCGAGGTTGTCACCGTGAATGCTACCCGCACGGACGCAGGTGAAACCGCCGTTGTGCCTACCCTGACGGAAAATCGGGTGGACAGCACCGGCAAGTATATCCTGACCTCTACCCGGGAAGGCACCATCGTCATCACCAAGCGTGACGTGACCCTGACCAGCGCCACTGATAGCAAGGCCTACGATGGTACCGCTTTGACCAACCACACCGTAACCGCTGAGGGCTTTGTGGACGGCGAAGGCGCTACCTACAACGTCACCGGCAGTCAGACGGCTGTTGGCAGCAGTGACAACACCTTCACCTACACCCTGAACGACAATACCAAGGCGGATAACTACAACATCACCAAGAAAACCGGCACCCTGACCGTGACCCAGACGGCAGCGGAAGTGGTGGTGACCCTGCACGGCAACACCGCTACCTACACCTATGACGGCAAGGAGCATACTGTCACCAGCTACACGGTGGACAGCATTTCCAGCAGCCTGTACACGGCCAGCGACTTCAGCCTGGCCGAAGGCGCATCCGCCGAAGCAAAGCGTCTCCATGCCGGCACCACCAACATGGGCCTCACGGCTGACAGCTTCGTGAACAACAACAGTACCTTCACCAACGTGAAGTTCGTTGTCACCGACGGCTCTGTGACCATTGAGCCCAAGGCTGTGACCATGAAGGCCAGCAATGGTGAATGGGTGTACGACGGCACGGAGCATTCCACCGATAGCTACAGCCATGACGGCCTGGCAGCAAGCGATACCATGGCCAGCATCTCCGTGGTGGGCGCCATCACCAACGTGGGCTCCGTGGAGAATGTCATCTCCGATGCGCATATCAAGAATGCGGCAGGGGAGGACGTTACCACCGATTACGCCATCACCTACAAGAACGGCACCCTGGTTGTAACCCCTGTGACCAAGGAAGTGGTTGTGACCATCACCGGCCACAAGGATACCGTGACCTATGACGGCGACGAACATACCGTCACCGGCTACGACGTGTCCATCGATAACGACCTGTACAAGGCAAGCGACTTCGCCTTCTCCGGCAAGGCTTCCATTGCCGAAACGGATGCGGACACCTACGCCATGGGTCTGAAGGCAGCTGACTTCGCCAACAAGAACAGCAACTTCACCAACGTGAAGTTCGTTGTGGAAGACGGCAGCCTGACCATCAACAAGCGCAATGTGACCCTGACCAGCGCCACCGCCACCAAGGTGTACGACGGCACGGCATTGGAAGACCACACCGTGACGGTTTCCGGCGACGGATTCGTCAAGGAGGAAGGCTTCGAGGCCACGGTCACCGGCACCCAGACCGAGGTAGGCGAAAGCAGCAATGCCTTCACCTATGAACTGAACCTGTACACCAAAGAACAGAACTACAACATCACCACGGAAACCGGCAAGCTGACCGTGACCCCTGTGACCGACAAGGTCACCGTCACCATCACCGAGCATAATGGCGAAGCCAAGTATGACGGCAAGGTGCACACCGTCACCGGCTATGATGTAGCCATTTCCAACCCCCTGTACACAACCGCTGACTTCACCTTCTCCGGCAACGACACCGTGACCGGTACGGATGCAGGCACTTACGACATGGAAGTGAAGGCCACCGACTTCACCAATACCAGCAAGAACTTCACCAACGTGGTGTTCGTTGTTGTGGACGGCAGCCTGACCATCACCAAGCGTGACGTGACTCTGACCAGCGCCACCGATACCAAGGTGTACGACGGCACGGCACTGACCAATGACAAGGTTACCGTTTCCGGCGACGGCTTCGCTGACGGCGAAGGCGCAACCTACAACGTCACCGGCAGCCAGCTGAACGTTGGCAGCAGCGACAACACCTTCACCTACACCCTGAATGAAGGTACCAAGGCGGACAACTACAACATCAAGACTGCAACCGGCAAGCTGACCGTGACCGAAACGGAAACGGAAGTGGTGGTGACCCTGCACGGCAACACCGCTACCTACACCTACGACGGCAAGGAACATACTGTCACCAGCTACACGGTGGACAGCATTTCCGGCAGCCTGTACACGGCAAGCGACTTCAGCCTGGCAGAGGGCACGACAGCTAAGGCGGCACGCCTCCATGCCGGCACTACCAGCATGGGTCTTACGGCTGACAGCTTCGTGAACAAGAACCCCAACTTCACCAAGGTAACGTTCATTGTCACCGACGGCTCTGTGACCATCAATCCTAAGGCTGTGACCATGAAGGCCAGCAATGGTGAATGGGTGTACGACGGCACGGAGCATTCCACCGATAGCTACAGCCATGACGGCCTGGCAGCAAGCGATACCATGGCCAGCATCTCCGTGGTGGGCGCCATCACCAACGTGGGCTCCGTGGAGAATGTCATCTCCGATGCGCATATCAAGAATGCGGCAGGGGAGGACGTTACCACCGATTACGCCATCACCTACAAGAACGGCACCCTGGTTGTAACCCCTGTGACCAAGGAAGTGGTTGTGACCATCACCGGCCACAAGGATACCGTGACCTATGACGGCGACGAACATACCGTCACCGGCTACGACGTGTCCATCGATAACGACCTGTACAAGGCAAGCGACTTCGCCTTCTCCGGCAAGGCTTCCATTGCCGAAACGGATGCGGACACCTACGCCATGGGTCTGAAGGCAGCTGACTTCGCCAACAAGAACAGCAACTTCACCAACGTGAAGTTCGTTGTGGAAGACGGCAGCCTGACCATCAACAAGCGCAATGTGACCCTGACCAGTGCCACCGCCACCAAGGTGTACGACGGCACCGCACTGACCAACAAGGAGGTCACCGTCTCCGGCGACGGCTTCGCTGACGGCGAAGGCGCCACCTACGCTGTCACCGGCACCCAGACCGAGGCAGGTGAAAGCAGCAATGCCTTCACCTACACCCTGAACGAGGGTACCAAGGCAAATAACTACAACATCACCACGGAAACCGGCACCCTGACCGTGACTCCCGTGACCGACAAGGTGACCGTCACTATCACCGAGAACAACGATACGGTGAAGTACGACGGCAAGGGACACACGGTGAAGGGCTACACGGTAGCCATTGACAACAAGCTGTACAAGGAAAGTGATTTCACCTTCTCCGGCAAGGCAGAAGTATCCGGCACGGATGCGGGCGCCTATGACATGGACGTGAAGGCCGCCGACTTCGCCAACACCAGCAAGAACTTCACCAACGTGGAGTTCGTGGTGGTGGATGGCAGCCTGACCATCACCAAGCGTGACGTGACCCTGACCAGTGCCACCGACACCAAGGTGTACGACGGCACCGCGCTGACCAACAGCAACGTTACCGTTTCCGGCGACGGCTTTGCCGAAGGCGAAGGCGCAACCTACAACGTCACCGGCAGCCAGCTGAATGTTGGCAGCAGTGACAACACCTTCACCTACACCCTGAATGAAGGCACCAAGGCGGAGAACTACAACATCAAGACCGCAACCGGCAAGCTGACCGTGACCCCCGTCACCGACAAGGTCACCGTGACCATCACCGGCCACAAGGATACCGTGAAGTATGACGGCAGCGAGCACACGGTTACCGGCTATGATGTAGCCATTTCCAACCCCCTGTACACAACCGATGACTTCGCCTTCACCGGCACGGATTCCGTCACCAAGAAGGATGCGGATACCTATGCCATGGGGCTGAAGGAAGCTGACTTCGCCAACACCAGCGAGAACTTCACCAACGTGACGTTCGTGGTCACCGACGGCAGCCTGGAAATCACCAAGCGCAGCGTCACCCTGACCAGCGGTTCCGCTGAAAAGGAATACGACGGCACGCCGCTGACTGAAGAAACCTACACCGTGACTGGCGATGGTTTCGTTGATGGCGAGGGCGTTACCCTGACCTACTCCGGCACCCAGACCGACGTGGGCGAGAGCGACAACGGCTACACCTACGCCTTCAATGAGGGCACCTTGGCGACCAACTACGCCGTGACCGCACTCCTCGGCACCCTGAAGGTGACCAAGCGGGGCGCAGGCGACAACAAGGTGACCATCAAGGCTAACGACAACCTGGGCGTGACCTACGATGGTCAGTCCCACGGCAAGAACGAAACGACCCCCTTCACCTCCGCCAACCTGGCAGAGGGACACACCGTCCAGTCTGTGGATATCGACTTCACGGCTGTGGAAGTAGGCGAGTATACGGATAAGCTGGTGCCCGCCAATGCCGTCATCGTGGATGCGGACGGCAAGGACGTGACCGCCAACTACGAACTCACTTACCTGCCCGGCACCCTGGAGATCGTATCTCCCGATACGGTGATTGTGACCATCGAGGGCGTTACCAACACCAAGACCTATGACGGCATGACGAGCACTGCTGTGGGCTACAAGGTCATCAGCATCTCCGACGAGCTGTACACGGAAGATGACTTCACCACCGTGGATCTGCCTACGGCAACCGGCACGGATGCAGGCACGTATCCCATGGGTCTGACTGAGAAGAACTTCAAGAACACCAATGCCAACTTCGCCAACGTGAAGTTCATTGTGAAGGATGGCGGCCTGACCATCGATCCCAAGCCTGTGACCATCACGGCCGGCAGCGATAAGCGGGAATACGACGGCACGCCTCTGACCAAGAACGAGAAGACCTACACCGAGCTGGCGCTGAACCAGACGCTGAAGGATCTGACCATCACCGGCGAAATCACCTACGTGGGTACGGTGGACAACGTGCCTTCCGACGCTGTGATTGTGGACGCCTCCGGCAACGACGTCACCAAGAACTATGCCATCACCTACGTGAACGGCACGCTGGAAATCACCAAGAACACCGCTCAACTCTACATCTACATCCGTGGTAAAGAATGGACGTATGACGGACAGCCCCACAGCAATCCTCGCTACCTGATCATGTACGATCATATTGGTCAGGAAGCGGATGCCGGCGAAGTCTCCTATGTCCCGATCACGAACGACCCGATCACCCTGACCATCGACACCACCGTTACCGATGTGGCGGACAGCTGCGAGAACAAGTATACGACCATGGTGTTCGAGCATCAGGATCAGTATGAGAATGTCAGCTTCGGCTACGGCAAGCTGACCATCAATCCTCGTCCCGCTACCATTACCGCAGAGGATAGCATTGCTGCTTACGACGGTAAGCCTCACGGGGAGAACGGCTTCACTACCGAAAACCTGGTAAGCGGTCAGACGGTGACGACCATCACCATTGACGGCGAGCAGATCAATGCCGGCGACTACCTGAAGGAACTGGTGCCTCACGACGCCACCATTTCCGACAGCGACGGCAAGGATGTAACCGCCAACTATACCCTGACCTACGTGCCCGGCAACCTGTATATTACCCGGGGCATCATTACCGACTACGTAACCCTGACGCCCCATGAAGTCACCAAGGTCTACGACGGCAACACCTACACCGCAGCCCCTGCCACCGCAGAGGATAAGAACGGCAACGAGCTGAAGATCGAGTATCGTATCAGCTATGAAGACGAGTGGGTGACCGATCCTTCACTGATTACCGCACGGAACTGCCAGGATAGCTGCAGCATTGAGGTTCGGGTTTCCAGCGAAGGCAACTACCAAGGCTATGTAAAGGGCTGGGCATACCTGACCATCAATCCTCGCAAGCTGGTTCTGACCAGTGCAAGCGATACGAAGTCCTATGACGGCACGCCTCTGACCAATCACAAGGTGACCGAAGAAGGCTTTGTGGAAGGCGATGGCGCTGTCTACAACTTCACCGGCAGCCAGACCCTGGTGGGCGAGAGCGACAACACCTACACCTTTGGGTGGCAGACCGGCACCTATGGCAGCAACTACCGCTACTTCGAGAACTATGGCAAACTGGTGGTCACGGATGAAAATGTTGATCCGTCCCTGGTGGTCACCAAGACCCACACCGGCGAAAAGTTCAACAACGGCGATGTGGTCACCTTCACCATCACCGTGACCAACATCTACGCCGCAGAGAAGACCATTACCCTTACCGAGCAGGAAGGCGTAACCTTCGACAACGGCGAAACCACCAAGACCCTGACCCTGGCGGGCGGCGCATCGGCGACGGTGGAAGCAACCTATACCGTCACCAGCGATGACGTGCTGGCCGGTTCCTTCACCAACGTGGTAAAGGCAGCCTTCGACGGCGGCAAGACTTGGGAAGCAACCGATACCGTCAACACGGCGGACGTGCACGCTGAGCTGCTCATCGTCAAGGAATCCGACAGTCAGTATAAGAAGGTCAACCTGAATGAGACCATCACCTACACCATCACCGTGACCAACAAGGGCAATGTGCCCCTGTACAACGTGAAGGTGGACGACGACCTGACGAACCTGCACGAAACCATCCCTGTGCTGGCGGTTGGCGGAGAGAAGATCCTCACCACCACCTACACCGTGACCAGCGATGACGTGCTGGCAGGCAAGGTAGTCAATGTGGTGCTGGGCGAGGCGGATCCCGTGGCGGATCCCAAGGATCCCGAACATCCCCAGACCCCTGCAAGCGGCGACATGGTGACGGATGAAACCGCCGACGTGAACGCCGACCTGGAAGTGGTCAAGACCTCCGACAAGACCGGCAAGGTGAAGCTGGGCGAAGTCATCACCTACACCATCACCGTGACCAATAAGGGCAACGTACCTTACTACAACGTGAAGGTGGACGACGAACTCACGAACCTGCACGAAACCATCGCCGAGCTGGCGGTTGGCGAAGTGAAGACCTTCACCACCACCTACACCGTGACCAGCGATGACATCCTGGCAGGCTCCATCCTGAACACCGCTACCGCCAAGGGCGATGACATCCCGGATCCCAAGGATCCCGAGAACCCCAAGACCCCCGACGGCAAGGGCGAGACGGATAACGAAACCGACGATGTGAACGTCGCCATGACGGTGACCAAGGCATCCGATAAGGCCGGCAGCGATGTGACCGTAGGCGAGACCATCACCTACACCATCACCGTGACCAATGACGGCAACGTGCCTTATTACAACGTGGTGCTTACCGACACCATGGAGCTGGATCGGCAGACCGCCGAGCTGACCATTCTGGAAGGCGAAGGCTACACCGTCAGCGGCAATACCGCCGTCGTGGACGAGCTGCCTGTGGGCGAAACCGTCACCGTCAAGGCCGCCTACACCGTCACCACCGACGACATCCGGCTGGGTCACGTAACCAACAACGTGGCAGGCAAGGCGGATCCCGTGGCGGATCCCAAGGATCCCGAGCATCCCAAGACTCCCGCGGACGACGCAACCTGCACCGATGAAACCGGCACCATCAACAGCCGCCTGACCGTCACCAAGACCTCCGATAAGACGGACATGGTGAAGCTGGGCGAAGTCATCACCTACACCATCACCGTGAAGAACGACGGCAACACCGACTACACGGGCGTGAAGGTAGTGGATGAGCTGGAAGGCCTGACCATCCTCCCCGGCACGGGCTACACCGTCAGCGGCAACACCGCTGTCGTTGGCGACCTGGCCATGGGCGCGGAAGTGGTCATCAAGGCTACCTACACCGTGACCAGCGACGACATCCTGGCCGGCAAGGTGCTGAACGCAGCCACCGGCACGGCAGACGAGATCCCGAATCCCAAGGATCCGGAGAATCCCAAGAAGCCGGAAGGCAAGGATGAAACCGAAAACGAAACCGATAACCTGAATGCCGACCTGGAAGTGGTGAAGACCTCTGACAAGACCGGCAAGGCAGAACTGGGCGAAGTCATCACTTACACCATCACCGTGACCAATAAGGGCAACGTACCTTACTACAACGTGAAGGTGGACGACGAACTCACGAACCTGCACGAAACCATCGCCGAGCTGGCGGTTGGCGAAGTGAAGACCTTCACCACCACCTACACCGTGACCAGCGATGACATCCTGGCAGGCTCCATCCTGAACACCGCTACCGCCAAGGGCGATGACATCCCGGATCCCAAGGATCCCGAGAACCCCAAGACCCCCGACGGCAAGGGCGAGACGGAAAACGAAACCGGCGATGTGAACCCTGCCCTGGAAGTAGTGAAGACTTCCGACAAGACCGGCAAGGTGAAGCTGGGCGAAGTCATCACCTACACCA
>CAVKHY010000008.1:23000-37400 GCA_963656345.1 bacterium
ACATCCCGGATCCCAAGGATCCCGAGAACCCCAAGACCCCCGACGGCAAGGGCGAAGAGGAAAATGAGGGCGACGACGTGAATGTCACCCTGACCGTGAAGAAGACCTCCGATAAGGAAGGCCAGAAGGTCAAGCTGGGCGAAGTCATCACCTACACCATCACCGTGAAGAATGAGGGCAACGTACCTTATTACAACGTGAAGGTGGACGATGAACTCACCGGCATGCACGAAACCATCGCCGAGCTGGCGGTTGATGAAGTGAAGACTTTCACCACCACCTACACCGTGACCAGCAATGACATTCTGCTCGCCTATGTGCTGAACAGCGTCACGGCCAAGGGCGATGACGTGGCCGATCCTAAGGATCCCGAGCATCCCAAGACCCCCGAAGGCAGCGACGAAGTCATTGACGAAACCGAGGACGTGAACGCCGCCTTGAAGGTGGAAAAGACCTCCGACAAGACCGGCAAGGTAGCCCTGGGCGAAGTCATTACCTACACCATCACCGTGAAGAATGAAGGCAACGTACCTTACTACAACGTGAAGGTGGACGACGAGCTCACGAACCTGCATGAAACCATTGACGTGCTGGCGGTTGGCGAAGTGAAGACCTTCACCACCACCTACACCGTAACCAGCGACGATATCCGGAACGGCAGCGTGCTGAACGTGGCCACCGCTAAGGGCGACGATGTACCGGATCCCAAGGATCCGGAGCATCCCAAGGTTCCCGAAGGCGGCGATGAAATCGACAACGAAACCGATGATATCGACGTGACCCTGACGGTGACGAAGACCTCCGATACCGGCGATGTGCGGGTACGTGAGGGCGAGACCATCACCTACACCATCACCGTGACCAACGATGGCAACACCCCGTACACCAATGTACAGGTGAACGACCTGCTGGACGGCGTGAAGGTGCTCAAGGGTACCGGCTACAAGGTCAACGGCACCACGGCTGTGATTGATGAACTGGCTGTGGGCGAGACCGTGACCATCACCGCTCAGTACACCGTAACCGAGGAAGACATTCCTGCGGCACTGGTGACCAACACCGTGAAGGCAGCGGCTGACGGCATTGAAGATCCCAAGAGCGGCGAAATGCTCATCCCCGAGGGAGAAGCAGAAGTCACCGATCAGCTGGGCATTGATGTCACCGTCACCGTACGCTGGGTGGATGGCGACGGCTACTACCGTCCCGCCACGCCGCTGACGCTGCAGCTCATTGGCAACAATGGCGAAGTGATGAACGAAATGTCCGTGGATCCTCGCAGCATGAAGAAGGAAGGCAAGTTCACCTTCGAGAGAATGCCGATCGTGGACAGCACGGGCAAGGAAATCATCTACACGGTCTACGAGCCTGTAGCCCCCGGCAACGGCCGCTACGATGTCACCTACAACGGTCTGGAAGTAACCAATACAGCCTATGTCACCGTCACCTTCGTCAACTGGAACGGTGCAGTACTCAAGAAGGAACGCCTCCTCATCGGTGCTTCTACCACCGCACCTGAGAATCCCATCCGTGTGGGCTATCGCTTCACCCGTTGGGAAGGCGGCACCTGGACCCATGTGACCCGCGACCAGATCATCAGCGCTGTTTACCAGTCCGCTTATGACGAGCGCGTGGCCCCCAGCGTGCCTGCGGCAAGCGGTACGATCACCAACGTGGGCGACTGCTTCGACTAACGGAAAAATCCTCCGGCAGGGTATGGGCGACCTGCCCTGCCGGGGTGAATGCCCACCGACGAGATTTCACGAAGAGGTGACGATCATGATGAAAAAGATGCTTGCGCTGCTGCTTGCAATGATGCTGACGCTCAGCTGCACGGCAGTTTTCGCAGAAGAAAGTGCTGACAAGGGCACCCTGTCGCTGACCCTGACGGTCAATGATCAGAGCGGCAATCCTGTCAGCGGCGCCAAGGTCACCGTGAAGGACGAGCAGGGCAAGGAAACCCTGTCCACCACGGCAGACGACAGCGGCATGGTGCATGCGGCACTGAAAGCCGGTACGTACATCCTCCGCGCTACCGACGCAGACAATTACTCCGCTAAGGAAACCATTTCCCTGACCGAGGACACGGCCCTGACCATGACGGTCAGAACCCTGACCCCCGGCAGCGAGGTCACTGTGGGCACCGTATCCCGTCCCACAGGGTACTTTGCTACGGATCTTTTCTCCAACAATACCTCCGATGTGGACGTGCGGGCGCTGCTCCACGGCTACAGCACAGTGGCCTTCACGGAGGATGCAAGCTACCAGGTGGACGACTCCGTTGTCACCCTGGTTACCGCCGCACAGGATGACCTGGGCAACAAGATGTACCAGTTCCGTGTGAAGGAAGGCCTGTGCTACAACGACGGCACCCCCATTACCGCCAAGGATTACGTGTTCAGCGTGCTCATGCAGGCCAGCAAGCAGATGAAGGACATCGGCGGCACCACAGCCATCTACTGGCAGGTGCTGGGCTATGATGAGTACAACAGCGGGGAGCGGAATTACCTTTCCGGCCTGCGGCTGCTGGACGACATGACCTTCTCCATCAACCTGCGGACGGATGCTCTGCCTTACTACTACGAGCTCATGCTGGTGAACGTGACCCCCTATCCCATCAGCGAAATCGCTCCCGGATGCGACGTGAAGGATAACGGCCGGGGCGCGTACCTGACCGGGGACTTCACCACCGAGCTGCTGCAGCAGACCCTGCTGGATCCGGAAACGGGCTACAGCAGTCACCCCAAGGTCACCTCCGGCGCTTATCAGTTGGAAAGCTACGACGCCGCAACCGGCACCGTGGTGATGAAGGCGAACCCCTACTATCAGGGCAACTACGCCGGACAGCGTCCCCTGATTGAAACCGTGACCCTCAAGGAGACCACCAACGATCAGGCCATTGCCCAGTTGGAAGACGGCACCCTGGATATTGTGAACAAGCTGACCGACAGCACCGCCATTGACGCAGGTCTTGCGGATGAGCAGCTGCAGTCCTCCAGCTACCTGCGCACGGGTCTGGGCTTCCTGTCCTTCGCCTGCGAGCAGGGTCCCACCAGTCAGGTGGAGGTTCGCCAGGCTGTGGACTACTGCCTGGATCAGGACACCTTCGTGACAGAATTCACCGGCACCTATGGTCAGCCTGTGTACAGCTGGTACGGCCTGGGACAGTGGATGGTCACGGTGGGCAACTACCTGAACACCATGAAGACCCAGGTGACCACCTATCCCCTGAACCTGACCAAGGCCGCCAAGCTGTTGGAAAAGGCCGGCTACATCTACAATGAAAAGGGCGAGCGGTACGATGCCAAGAAGGATACCGTCCGCTACCGTGCCCTGGAAGGCACTGCTCTGACGGAGTACGAAAACACCACGGATCCCGTGGTGAAGACCGTGACCGCCGGCGGCAAGACCCTCCTGCCCCTGCAGATCCGCTTTGCCAAGGTAACCAACAACCGGATGTGCCAGCTGGTGGAAGACCTGCTGCTGCCCAACCTGCAGGAAGTGGGCTTTGACGTATCGGTGGAAGAAATGTCCTACAGCGACATGCTGGCGCAGTACTATCGGGATGATACCCGCACCTGCAACCTGTATGCCCTGGCCACCAACTTCACCTACGTGTACGATCCCACCAACACCTGGCGTCCCGGCGAAGCTTATCAGGGTCATGTGAACACCACCGGCCTGGAAAGCGACGACCTGTACGTGGTAGCCCGTGCCCTCCGCAATACGGAGCCCGGGGACACCGCCGCTTACATGAAGCGCTGGGTCACCCTGATGAACGCCTTCAGCACCCGGCTGCCTGCTATCCCGCTGTATTCCAACACCTACTATGACTTCTGCTCCGGTAGTGTGCATGGATACGAGCCCAGCAGCACCTGGTCCTGGAGCGCCGCCATCCTCTACACCTATGTAGACGATGCCGCCGCCACCGCAACGGACGTTCCGTAATCAGCCCAAACAAACAAGCCCCGTGAAAGCATTGCTTTCACGGGGCTTTTGTTTTCGACAAAGTGGAAGAGCCACTTGCTCGATTATTTTCCCACGCAGAACTGGCTGAACACGGCGTCCAGCAGCTTTTCATCTACCTGATCCCCGGTGATTTCCCCCAGGGCGCACTGGGCGGCGGTGATGTCCACCGTGGTCAGATCCACCGGCAGACCGGCGTCCACCGTGGCGGCAGCATCCCGCAGGAAACGGGCAGCCCGCCTGGCGGCATCCAGGTGCCGGGGCTGGGTCAGTGCCAGTTGATCGCTGACGGTTGCACGGCGGCGAAGCTCCTCCTTCAGGGGCTGCAGGGTATCCGGCAGGGCGGCGGCAAGGGTCAACACCGTGCCCAGGGGGCATAGGGCGGCGATGTCGTCCACATCCCACGCAGGGGGGAGGTCTGTCTTGTTCACAATGACGATGGTGTTGTCCCTGTTCTGCTCCCGCAGGAGGGCTTTGTCATCCTCCGTCAGGGGAGAAGCGTGATCCAGCACCACCAGCACCACATCCGCCTCTGCCATGGCCTTGCCGGAGCGGGCGACTCCCAGCCGCTCCACAGGATCATCCGTGTCCCGCAGCCCGGCGGTGTCCGTCAGGTGAATCTGGCAGCCCCCAAGGAGCATGTCCCCGGTCACCACGTCTCTGGTTGTGCCGGGAATGGGGGTCACGATGGCTCGATCTTCCCCCAGCAGGGCATTCAGCAGGGAGCTTTTGCCCACATTGGGGCGGCCGCACAGCACCACTTGCAAGCCTTGAGCAAGCAGCCGGGCAGAACGCTCGCTGCATGCATCATCCAGCTTGTCCGCCAGGGTTTTCAGCTTGCCGGACAGGCCTTCCGTGGCTTCCTCCTCGGTGATTTCCTCTGGGTAATCCACACAGGCGGCAATGCCGGCGGCGATGGTGTATAATTCGTCTGCTGCCTGCCGAATGAAGGAAGACGCACCTCCCTGCAGCTGACGCATGGCGGCACGGTGAGCCTGCTCTCCCCGGGCGGCAATCAGGCTCATGACCGCTTCCGCTTCAGACAGGTCGATCCGTCCGTTCAGGAAGGCTCGGCGGGTGAACTCTCCCGGTTCCGCCAGCCGTGCCCCGGCGTTCAGGCAACAGTTCAGCACCCGTTGGGGGGTAAAGGCGCCTCCATGGAGCTGAAACTCCACCACGTCCTCCCGGGTGTAGCTGCGTGGGGCACGCATGATCACCGCCATGCATTCGTCAAGAACTTCCTCCCCGTCCATCACATGGCCGTAGGTCAGCAGATGGCTGGTCAGGGCGGTCAGGTTCCGCTTAGCCGGGCGAAACAGATGCATCAGGATCTTCTCTGCCTCGCTTCCGCTGAGGCGGACAATGCTCACACCCCCCTGTCCCGGGGCGGTGGCAATGGCGGCAATGGTGTCGTGGGTCATGCTTGTACCTCTTTCCAGAATTCCCGGCTGGTGCGTCCGTCTGCCCAGGGGAAGGATTCGTCGGCGATGTTCCAGGCCTTCTCGTCCCCAAGGGAAAGGCCGATGGGGGCGGCGGTTTGCTTCACATGGTCTACCAGATGCAGCATGTATTGGGGAAGCCCTCGGGTCATGGTCAGATAAACGGCGTGGCACATCTCCGGGGCAAGGCGATGGAGGGATTGCGCCATCATGGCATGGAGCACCTTTTGGGGATCGTAGGGGACACGATGCACGGTGATGCGGGGCGATTCCTCCGTCAGCGTCAGCACGGCGAAGGCGGCCGCACAGCCGGTTTCGTCCTCCAGCATGCCCAGGGAACCGGGGTTCACCCACATGCGCCCCTCCAGGAAAGCATGAAAGGGAATGTGATTGTGTCCGCTGATCACCAGGCGAATGTCCTCCGGCAGGGTGGTCAGCAGGGCTTGGGCTTCCCTGCCGTCAATCAGGTGGAAGGGATCCCCTGGGGTGCCGTGGGTCATCAGCACCTGCCCCAGGCGGTAATCCATCGGGTGATGGATGTTCCACCCCCGGAGCTGCGATGCCGTCCACCGTGCCAGTGCCCAGTTGTACCCGGCAAAGCCGGGCTCCTCCATGTGGTGAAGCCGCTGCTCATGGTTGCCCAGCAGCATCACGGCATGCAGTGCCGAAAGATGCTGGTACACCTGCCGGGGGCAGGGGCCGAAGCCGGAAGCATCCCCCAGGGAAACCACCTGCCCGCAGGCCTGCGCCTCTGGGGTGGCCAGCACGGCCTCCAGCGCCGGCAGGTTGCCGTGAATATCGGTGAGTATCAATATCTGCATGGTATCCTCCGGCCATCATGATAACACGGGTACTCTGGATAAGCAAGGGTATCGTCAAAGTAGCTCTGCCACTTTGGCGAGGTTGCACTCAGTCGTTGGCTGAACAAATGAAATGGTCAGCCGCAAGGGGCTTAAACGGGGCGAAGCCTCTCGCTCCCTGCACTCCTTCGGGCACATCCTTTTGTAGGGTGTGGGTCTTGCGAGTTTAAGATGCAGGAGGCTTAAACGGGGCGAAGCCCCTCGCCCCCTGGACTCCTTCGGGGTGCATCCCTACTACTGGGGTTTACAATTTCTTTCCTTTGTTGTTTATTCCAAGGGGCTTTCCGGTCGCCCCTTGGAACCCTTCGGGTGCATCCTTTTGCAACAGGCTTCAAATGTTAGGCTTTGCAAGGGGCTTAAACGAGGCGAAGCCTCTCGCCCCTTGGAACCCTTCGGGTGCATCCTTTTGCAACAGACTTCAAATGTTAGGCTTTGCAAGGGGCTTAAACGGGGCGAAGCCCCTCGCCCCCTGGACTCCTTCGGGGCACCTTACTTTTGGGGTTTACAGTTTCATTTCGGAATTGTTTATTCCAAGGGGCTTTCCGGTCGCCCCTTGGAACCCTTCGGGTGCATCCTTTTGCAACAGGCTTCAAATGTTAGGCTTTGCAAGGGGCTTAAACGAGGCGAAGCCTCTCGCCCCTTGGAACCCTTCGGGTGCATCCTTTTGCAACAGACTTCAAATGTTAGGCTTTGCAAGGGGCTTAAACGGGGCGAAGCCCCTCGCCCCCTGGACTCCTTCGGGGTGCATCCTTTTGCAGGGCATGGGTCTTGCAACTTTTCCAACGCTCCTAGGTTTGCTGTTGAATGCAATACAGCCCCGTCACCATTCATGACGGGGCTGAAAACATGCTTCCATGACAGAAGTGGTTTTAGAACAGGTTGGTTGCCTTTTCGATGGCTTCCTGCTGTGCCTGGAGCAGAGCTTCGAAGTTCTTCCGATACTCGGCGGCGGCAGCCCGCAGGTCTGCTACCTGACGGGTCAGGGCTTCCTTGTCCCCGGACAGATCCTTCAACTGTTCGTCTGCCTTTTCCTGTGCGTGAGCCAGAATCTCCTGTGCCTCGGCCTGTGCCTTTTCCAGGGTTTCGTTCTTCAGCTTCTGCGCCATTTCCAGAATCTCCAGGGCATCCTTGCTGGACGCGGCGGCAGGGGCGGGAGCGGCGGCCTTGGGGGCGGCATAGGGGTTTGCCTGCACGGGACGCACCACCTGGGTGGCGGCGGCAGGGGCGGAAGCGGCGGCCTTGGCGGCTGCCAGCTGCTGCTGCAGGGACTGCTTTTCATCCATCAGGCGAGCCATTTCGTCCATGATGTCGTCCAGGAAGCCGTCAACCTCTTTAGGATCATAGCCCCGGGCAATGACCTTGAATTCCTTGGTTTCAATCATTTCAATCGTTACAGCCATGGGATCTTACTCCTTTCATCCATCGCACAGGGGTGCGAATCATGGGCGAATATCGCAGCATATTGACAAACCTAGGGGAGGCGTTGGAGGGCTCGCAAGCCCTTCAACTTTTCATCGAAAACCAGCGACATGTGCGGTGGTTTTCGCAGCAATCCGAAGGATTGCTTCCTTACACGAGGGAACGGCCGGGAGAACGGTAAAACCGTTCGACCAGTGAGCGAGTGCAAACTCGACAAAGTGGCTCTGCCACTTTGTCGAACCCTCTTATAGGATACCATTATTTGCCGAAGATTTCAAGCACCACCGGCAGACGATCCTTCCGTGTGGGGGCGCCGATCTCCTGCAGGCGAATTCTGCCGAAGTGCCGCACGCTGATAAGCTGTCCTGCCGCCAGCAGCTTGTCCACCCGCTCTTCCGCCTGATGATCCACCATGACCAGGCCCTGGCGGATGATCTCCGCCGCCTTGCTCCGGCTGGTTTTCATGCCGCTGGCAAGGACACAGTCCAGCCGGGTGGAAGGAACCGTATCCCGCAGCAAAGTCCCCTTAGGAGGTTCCAGGGCAGGGGCTTCCTCCAGTTCACGCACGGTGATGGCAGTTCGCCCGGCCTTGTCCCATTCCATGGGCAGCCGCCGGGCAGCCTCCGGCAGGGCACAAAGCCACGCCTGACCATCTCCGGCAATCAAGTCCCCGAAGTAGCTTCGGTCGATGCCCAGGGCCATCAGGCTGCCCATCAGGTCGCTGTGGGTCACGGAGGCAAACTTGCTGTTCCAGCGAATTTCCAGCCACACCCGGGTGTACACCGGGTCATCCTCCGGGGGATGAAAACAGGCCTGTACCCGTTCGCATCCTGCCCAGCCGCCGTCGAAGCTGACGGCTACCCCGGCTTCCCGAGCGGCGGAACGCGCCAACCCCTGCTCCTCCCCGGCTACAAATCGGCCGGGACAGGGGCGCATCAGCTTGTCTGCCCGCATGGCCTCCTGATGCAGGCGAAGGAGCAATCCATCCTCCGTACGCATTACCAGAAAATGCTCATCAGGTTGTTCAGCAGCATGTTGACCAGTTCCACCAGCAGCCAAGCCACCACGGGAGACCAGTCAAAAATCTGCCAACGGGCAGGCAGCTTGGCTACCAGCACCCGGCGGATGGGGGTCAGCACGGGCTCCACCACCCGCTTCAGCAGCTCCGTCCACCGATTGGAAGCAGGCTTCAACCAGGACAGAAGCACATACAGCAGCAGACATACGTCAAACAGCCATAGCACGGTTCGAATGATTTTGTAAAGCAGCATTCGCTGATTCCCTCCTTTTCGTCTCTTTCTGCCTGAGGGGTAGAAAGTCTAGCGTGTACAAACGAGCATTGATTGGGGCGATGGGGCGAAGTCCCCAACCCACAAAAAAGGTGCGCCCGAAGGGGTCAAGGGGGCGAGGGGCTTCGCCCCGTCTACGCCCCTTGTAAAAATCGGCTTTCAGCGAGCCCTTTCGGGGCATTAAACGGGTCGAAGCCCCCAACCCCGGGTGGTGTTGGAGGGCTCGCAAGCCCTCCGACTGTCAATCGAAAACCAGCGACATGTGCGGTGGTTTTCGCAGCAATCCGAAGGATTGCTTCCTTACACGAAGGAGTGGCCGGGAGCGTAGCGACCAACGACTGAGTGCGAAACTCGGCAAAGCGGCGAAGCCGGTTTGCCGAAATACTCATTGTACGTATTCCCCCTGGGGATGACGCATGGTGGCGTACACGCCCCGGCGGGTATCGGACTGATAAGATCCCCGTGCCTCTGCCCGTTCCGGCCGGACAGGGGATTGACGGTTGGTAAAGGACGCTTGAGCCGGCCGTGCCTGAGGCCGGTAGCCCGTGGTCTGATAGGGTTCCGGCTGACGCTCCCACCGGCGATCCGGCACGTAAGCGCCCCGCTCGGCACGGTAGCTTTCCTGGGCGTCGTCCATTTCCGGCATCTGCATGCTGTCCCGCTCGTTCCAGTGAGCGAAGGACTTGTCCTGCATCACCAGCACGGTTTTGGGGGCAATCAGGTAGGCACGCTTGACCTGAGTGATCTTCGTCAGGGAACATTCCAGGGTGAAGGCGGCACCGGCCAGCATGTCCAGGCAGCGCTGCACGTCTGCCTCGTTGGCAATGCTTTCCGTGTTCACGATGACGCTTTCCCCGTTGCGCATAAATTCAATAATGCGGAAGCAGGCGGCCACGCTGACCAGCTGCACAATCCGCTCCACATGAGCGTAGCCCCGGCGGTCGTCGTCCACAAAGTTGCTGCCGGGCATGTAGCTGATGTTATCCGGCTGCTGCGGTTGTTGGGGCTGATAGGGCTGCTGATAGCCACCCGGCTGGTAGCCGTTCGGTTGATAACCATTCGGCTGATAACCGGTCTGCTGATAGCCCGTATTGTCCGGCTGCTGGCCGTAATAAGGCTGATTCGCAGCAGGCTGATAGGGCTGTTGATAGCCCTGATTCATGGTAGGCTGGTAGGGCTGCTGATAGGTGCCCCCCATGGTGCCGGTAAAGTCCTGCTGGGGCTGCTGATAGCCCGTGGACTGGAAGCCTGTGTTATCCGGCTGCATCTGTCCGTCCATGGCGGTAAAGCGTCCCGTCATGCCGGTGGACTGCCGGGGCTGGGGCTGGGTGGCCTGCTGAACAGGGATGCTCTGGGTAGAGAAGATACTCCTTCCCTGGACCTTGCCCGGGCGGTAGCCGCTGGTGCCTCCGTTGGCCATGTTGGACACAACTTCCGGCTCATCCTGCTTGTTGCCTCTTGCTCCGCTTACACGGCTCAGAAAGGAATCCTTCAATTCCTTGAATGTCATCTTTGAACCTCCCATGTTTGCTTGGGCACTCAGACCTTCAGGTCGTAGTCCCGGGGGCCGAACAAGGCGCTGCCGATGCGTACCATGGTTGCGCCGTGCCGTGCCGCTATCTGATAATCTCCGGACATGCCCATGGAGAGTTCCTCCATCTCCACCCCCGGAATACCTTCCTCCCGAAGGCGTTCAAACAGGGTGCGTGTCTGGGCAAACAACCCGGAAAGCCAGGCTTCGTCTTCTGTCTTGGGCATCACAGCCATGAGACCCCGAACCCTGAGCCCCGGCAGTTTTGCCATTTGCCGCAGCAGTGCTTCCGCTTCCTCCGGGGCAACGCCCCCTTTTTGCGGTTCTCCTGCCGGGCTTACCTGCATCAGCACAGGCATGACCAGGTGGTGCTTCTGCGCCTGCCGGTCAATCTCCTCTGCTAAGGACAGCCTGTCCACAGAGTGAATCAGGCATACATGTTCTATTATATATTTAACCTTGTTGCTTTGCAACCTGCCAATGAGGTGAATGCGAAATTTTCCTTCCAGGGCAGGCAGCTTTTCCACGATCTCCTGTACCCGATTTTCCCCAATGTCCACCTGATCCATGTTCAGCAGGGGAAGGATCATCTCCGCCGGGTGGGTCTTGGTGACCGCAATGATCTTCGGCGCAGGATACCCGGCCTGAGCCGCCGCCTCCGCCGTTTCCCGGCGCACCTGCGCCAGGCGATTCCGCAACAAGTCTTCCTCCATGGTGCATCCAGCCTCCTTAGAAGAGTGCCACCGTCTGCCCCTCATAGAGCAGGCCCTGCTGAAGGGCGGAAACGTACACATTGTCCCCATCCTGCAGCAGCACATTCACCGGGATAAACAGCCGGTTGGTGCCGTCCAGCACCACCACGCCGGTAGCGCCTTCGTAGGTGTAAATGGCACGGGAAGGCACCATCAGGCTCTGCACATATTCGCCCAGCTCCGCCTGGCAGGTACGGGTGTACAGCACCGGAGTCACCGGGGCTTCCACCTTCAGCCGCACCAGCAGTTCGCCGCCGGACCGGGTGGAAGATACCACCGTGGCGTTCACCTGCATGTTTTCATACCGTTCCAGCTTCAGCTCGTAGGTCTGCCCGTCCACCGGGTTCCACTCCGAATTCTTCGACAGGAAGAGCACATACCAGCTGCCGTCCCGCACCATGCGGTAGATGGTGGTCTTGGCCTTTTGGGTGGTGGACTGGGCAGGCTTTTGCCCCTGATACATCTTCCGCACGTCCGTGGGGGAGAAGTCGGCGTAGGTTTCCGCCGTCAGGCTGTACTCGTAGCCGTCGGAGTAGAAGCTGACAATGGCCTCTTCCGTGGCCAGGTACTGCTTGGTCCAGCTGTCGATCCGCTGCAGCTGGGACTGTTCATCGTCATACAGCCGGCTCAGCCGCTGGTTGGTGGAGTACTTCTTTTTGAAATACAGCTGCCAGGCGTCCACCGCCGCATCCAGCAGGGATTCCTGGTTCAGCAGATTGCCCCGCTGCCCGGCGATCATCTGCCGGAATTCCTTGGCACGATCCAGAATGTCGCTGCGGAGCTGATCCATCTTGGCGTCGGTGGTGGTTTCTGCCGCCAGCAGCTGGGACTGGTAGGTCTTGATGGAGTCCCGGTAGTTCTGCAGGGTGGTCATTTCCTTGGTGCTGTAGCCCGTGGAGTACACATTGCAGATGCTGGAGGAAACAGATACCAGGGAGCCCTCCTGGGCAATGTAGTCAATGCTGGAGATACCCTCCGCATCGTAAGGCACTTCGTCCCGGACGATCACACAGTCCCCGGAATACCGTGCGCCCAGGGTGCCGGCCTGAATGGTGGCATAGGCGGCGGCCTCCGGGGCGACGGCGGTGTATACATACCATGCGGCAAATCCTACCGCCACCACAATAAGTATGATCTGCCACAGCTGCAGTTTCTTCTTCTTTGGCTGCATGGGCTGAGGCGGTGTCATCTGATACATGGCTACTCCTTTCGCTTTCAAAAAACGGTCTTGCCGTTTTGTGAGGGCTGCACGCTCTCGCTGTTCGTTCGTGTAAGAAAACAATCCTTCGGATTGCTGCGAAAACCACCGCACAGGGGCGTCGCCCTGTTGGAACGCCCGAAGGGGCTAGGACTCCATGTTCTCCCGGAGCTTGGCAAGCATTTTCCGTTCCATGCGGCTGACCTGCATTTG
The DNA here is from genome assembly GCA_963656345.1 of bacterium. Taxonomy (GTDB): domain Bacteria; phylum Bacillota; class Clostridia; order Christensenellales; family Aristaeellaceae; genus CAKUFA01. The sequence goes on from CAVKHY010000008.1 coordinate 35,665, forward strand.
GCTGACGCCCAGGGCGGCGGCACAGTCCCGCTGTCCCATCCGGCGGATAAACCGCATGTCCAGCAGTGCCTGTTCCCTTTCGGTCAGCAGGCTGCGAACCCAGGCCATCCAGTCCCTTTGCTCCACCTGTTCATAGCCCTGCTCCATTTTTCCCAGGGTCTCTTCCAACGCCTGGGCGTCCTCCTGGGCGGAGGCAGGGGAGGAGAGGGACAGCATGTCCGCGGCACTGCGCTGATCCAGCAGATCCAGCAGGCTGTCCGGGGTGATGCCCATGGCTTGGGCGATTTCCATCATGGAAGGTTCCCGCTGAAGGGATGCGGTCAGCCTGTCCCGCACCTGCTGCATCCGGTACAGCTCGCTGCGGGCGTCCCGGCTCAGGCGGATGGCGGTGCTTTTGTCTCGCAGGTAGTTCCGCACTTCCCCGGCAATGGTAGGGGCGGCGTAGGTGGAGAAGCGAAGCCCGCGGCTTACGTCGAACCGCTCCACCGCCTTCATCAGCGCCAGGGCGGCCACCTGTTCCAGATCCTCGGTTTCCACCCCTCTGCCGGCAAACTTCCGGGCAATGGCACGGCTCAGGGGCAGGTAGGCTTCTACCAGGACGTCCCTGTCCTCCGTGGAGGGGGCGGCAGCATAGCGGGCCCATAGGGCGTCCCATACGCTGTCATTCATGGGCGCACCCCCTTACGCCCTTGTCCGGGGCACGGCCAGGTCAATGCGGCGGATGCATCCGCCGGGGGTAGTGGTCAAATGTACCTTGGGGGAGAGGGTTTCCAGCACGGCCTGCATCAGCGCCGCTTCCTCCGGGCTGCCGACGCCGTCCCCTTTCAGGGCGGCCTCGATGCTTACCTGAAGGTACGCCCCTTCCTCCCGAATGGCAACAGTCAGGGTCTCCACATCAACGCCCTGATGCAGCAGGCAGTCGCAGCTTTCGTCTGCCGCCATGCGCAGGTCGTCCATGGTGTCCACATCCAGATCCTTCAGGATGGCGGCGCCGCCCAGGGCGGTGCGGATCACCAGGCCGTAAGCCTGATTCCCGGGCACGGTCAGGTAAATGGTCTTTCCATCATCCATGGGCATCCTCCTTCCGGATCAAATTATGATACCACATTTCACCGCACTTTGGCAACTTTTGCAGGAACGGCAAGGGCGAATTTGCGGGAGGCGGCTTTTGAGTCAAAAGCCCCTCCCGCACCCACCCGAAAACCGGCTATGACAAATGGCAAGTACGGTCAACGCCAAAAGGTTCATAAAGAAAAACACCCCCGAGGTGTTTCACATCCTCGAGAATGTTTGCTCACTCCACAGCTTCAGCCGTGGAGACCCTGCTCCTGACGCTCCATGTTTTCCACAACCACGTCGTAGATTTCCCCCAGGGAAGCGCAGTACTCCAGCACCTTCCAGGGCTCGTTGGTGTGATAATGAATCTTAATCAGCTCATCATCCCCTACGGCCAGCAGGCAGTCGCCCTTGAAATTGGTGGTAAAGTAATCATTGATCACGTCCTCATCCAGATCATGGCCTTCGATGAGCAGCTGCGTGTCAAACTTAAATTCCAGCATGTGCTTTCCTCCTTTTCAATTTCATGATTCCATGAACACATTTCGCCATGGGCAGGGAAAATCCTGCTTCATCGGTTCATTCTTGTATGGTAAGGGGATGGTAACATAGCTTCAGAAGTCTTCAAAAGCATTTTTGACAATCTCCGCACATCCTCAGACAGGGCACTATCATTGTAC
>CAVKHY010000009.1:0-9867 GCA_963656345.1 bacterium
CAATATCCGTTGATATCATTATACCTGATTTTCTCAAAAATGCAAGGGTTCTTTCAAAAGTTCTGGAAGATACGTGCCTCCTTTTTTGATTTTTGCTTTTCTGTTTCATGTTTTTGAAAAGTCTCGCCGCTTTGTATCACAGCGAGACTTTTGCAAATCAACAGTTTATCGAATTAGTACCGAGAATCTTCAATTGCAATGGTCGTATGTCCACAGTCCATCCTCTTCAGGCCGCCATGCGAAATAACTTCCTTCTTCTTGCATGCCAATTGTTTTCTGGCTTTTTTCCCGTAGTACAGGACGAAGGCACCCCGTTTTCCGCCGGGAGCAATCTCGATATCTTCCATGACAGACGCAACATCAGGAGATAGAGGTGCCTGTCGGGTCATAATCAGCAGCTGAGAAAGGAGAATCCAGTTCTTCTTAAAGGGATAAAGCTTCGCCTCGTGGCTCTGCATCAGCAGTTCTCTGATATCCGAGTCCTTCAATGTATCTGCGCAGGCCACACACCGGATACTGCTTCCGCCAAAGGCAGGCTTCTTCAGCTGCACAATGACAAGTACCAGAATAACCAGTACGATCAACGCAGCCGCTCCATATATTGCATAACGAACCAGGACTTCTGTTTCAGATACCACATGGAAAGATAGCGCTACTTCTGCCGGCGGCTCATTCACCAAGTCACTGGCATACAGCGTGATCAGAACGTCTCCCTTGGCACTAAATTCAATGGTCAAAGGCTTCTGCGGATCAATGTTCTCATACAGTGCAGATGGTTTTTCTTCCTCCAAGGATGCCACCGGCTCAAGCTTCTGCTGATCCTGCTGCACCGTTACACCTTCCGTGCTGCTGACCCGCAGAGAATACGTTAAGGCATTCGGTGTTTCATCATCTGTGAACAGTTCAGCCAAGCTCTTGACACCAAAGACTTCCTGCAAGTTGACTTCCTTGGATTCCAGTTGATCCGTCATCCCCGCCAAGCGAACTTCGCTAGGCGTTGTCGGTGCATTTCCGGTAAAGCGCACATTCGTATTACGGACGTTGCACTGTGCTGTTTGCTCCGTCAGGATACGTTTGCTGCCTGTTGTCCGGTCTTCGCACACTGTATACAGGTGCAAATCGATGCTTTCATCATTTGCCCAGGTATCCGCTAAACGGACAACCGTTTCCCCCTGATACCCGCCATTGTCGTTCTTCTCCAGCGTAAATGTGGAGAGATATCCCCCTTGCTCCCTCGTTGTAAGCGGTTCAAGCTGCATCGGGGATTCCTCGTCGCCATTCAGCGAAAGCAGATCCGTAGGGGTTGCCAGCGCATCCGTAACTGCTTCAGCATCCATCGTTGTTACGACAAAGAAAACGTCTTCAAGGTGTGGAATACCGACGGTGTCTTCCTTTTGAGGCATCTCGCTCCAAATCGTTGCCGCATTCTCGCTCAATGTAACACGCCACGTATACGCTTGTCCCGCCTTCACTTCATACGCCTGATTGTCTTCTGTGTCAGCAACATCGTGGCCGCTTTCATCAAGAATCTTTGCCTTCGCCTTTTGCACCAGAAGATTCACGCAATGCGTTTGCACGGTTGTCGTTGCTTGCACTGACTGTTCTGCATTGTGTGCTTCCAGTGTCAAAGGTATCGTTTCGTCTTCGCCTTGCCAGTCATCGTCAACTGTCAGCGTAATGCTTTCATTGGTCTGATCGTAGGACAGCGTAACTCCGTCTGCAACAGAGAACGTTCCTTCTGTAAGATCATGACCGTTGACGCTCAGGCTTACCTCGTCATTCTTGTTGTAAGAAAGATAATCTCCAAGGGCAAAGGAAACGGTGTCGTTCCATCCGTCACCTGCAAAGTAATACAGGGTCAGCGTTTTCGTATTTCTTGTTGCAGTCAGTTCGGAATTAACAACAGGTCTTTCCAGGTTTTCGCTCTTCCATGAGTACAGCAGATCTCCATCTTCCGCATAGAGCTTCAGTGCAGCATTCACTTGCACAGACGTATCATTCCCTGCCGGTGTTTGTACAAGCGTCCACCCGTCTAACGCTTCATCGAAAGCATTCCCGCTCACATTCGTACCATTCCAGTTCCACTGTACTCGGAATCGTTCTCCCTGACCAAAGGCATTTTCACCCACTGTAAGCGTTGCAGTTTGCTCGGAACGGGTCAGCTGCTCTGGCAGACGAAGCGTAGGCGTCAGCTTCGCAAAATCCGCCATTAAATAAACCCGATTAGAGAGCACCTTAGCGCCTTGTCCATAGGAAACCATATATCTTTGGTTCGCTGCAAGTCCCGTCAAAAGGGTTACTACGATGCCGGTCTTTCCCTTGTTGCTTGCGCTGTACTGAAAGGAACGAGTCTCTGCTGCGTAATTCTCATTTTCACTGATGATCTCCGGCTTTTCCATCGTTTCATCCTGCTGCGTTACAATCACAGCCGAACCATTGACCGGCATATCAAATGTGAAGGCCTGCTCGCCCTCAATTTCTGCCGTTGGAAGATCCAGCGGCGTTCCGTACAGTGCCGCCGTAAACCAATTGCCTGTATGCAGTGTATCCTGTTGATTGACCTTTTGCTGCAGGAAATCCGATTGAAGTTGAACCCAGGTCGATCTTTCAGGTGCCTGCTTCAGCAGCTCCGCCACAGCCGTTCCGCCATTCATGGAAAAGGCCGTGTCCCCAATGAAAACCATGGTCAAAAAGATGTTTTCATTCTCCTGCATGGCAGACAACTGTTGAATGAGTACGCTGTCCTCCTTCAACTCCTGTACGGCTGTAACATCCATGATTACCCAAACCTGAGTTTTCGTCGTCGTTGCCGCCATTGCAGCCGCTTCATCTTCGTTGAAGCCTTTTTTGTCAACTGCTCCCTTTGCATCCGACGCAGAAATCAGGCCGTTAAAATTATCAGGATTTGCCTGCCGCTTATTGTCATTTTTTGTGGATGTTAATTTGGCGGCACAGAAGAATTGCGATGAGCAACGGCTCTGGATGGCCAGGGCGGCAAATCTGGCCGTAGCCACGATATTGCTGTTGCTGCTTGTCGGTAAATAGCCAACCACTACCGAAGCAGACTCGTCAAATTCAGGCATGTTGCTGGCAAGCTTGACCTGTTCCGTGGTTTCCTCTGCATAGGCAGCAGGCAAGATTGTCCATGCGCATGACAATGTCAGCACGCACGTACACAATAGGCAAAAAATGCGCTTGATCATTTTCTTCCTCCGTGCCTTTACCAATTTTCGTTATCCGAAGACAAGCCGGCAGACCGCTTCGTTGTTTTCACCGGCTGATCTCCCAAATAGCAAAGCACAGCTGCCGCAACACCCAGAAGCACATCAAAGATGATCGCCATGCCTACGGTCAGCACACTCGAGCCAACCGTAGAAACAACCATAGATGCCGCATTGGTAGAGAGTGCTGCATTGACCAGTGAACCGGCCATGCGCAGGATTTCATCCCGCACAATGAAAAACACAATCAGCGGAATAAAGGCACTTACCGTTGAAATGCCTACTGCAATGTTTTGCGGCAGCGTCAACGCGCCGACAGCCATGGCACATCCGGCAATCAGCGGGAGAATCATCCAGAATGAAACCTGCAGGAGATCCTTTGCGGCCAATCCAATGCCTACAATCGGTAGCGCAACAAACGGCAAAAAGAGATACATCAAGATGTACACAACAGCACACCCAGCAGCAGCTAAACGCATTGGTTCTGTTCTCATGATATCAAACCCCTTTACACCTTGTTATCCGTACTAGCATGAATCATTTTGATTCGCTTTCTACCCCGAAGTCAAGCATTCCATCCCGGTCGAATTTCAGGCCATACATCATGCCTTGCTTCTTTTTGCGAGCCAGTGCACGTTGATATTCCTTCCATTCATTCTGCGTACGCAGCGTGCGAATCAGTGTGGTATCCAAGTTCTTCTCTTCCGTAAACCGATTCACACAGCTCACTGCATCCACCAGGGCAAGCAGCTGCTGCAGCACCTTCAGGTTCAACTTTTCGTAGGGCTTCTGCGTTGCCTTTCGCAATGCTTCATTGGAAAATGCATTGCTCAGCACCATCTCCCACAGGATGTCCTTATCGTTGCTCTCCGCTAAAGACGCCTGCATCAGCCAAGCAGCCACCGCATGGCGGAAGCTAAGCTTCTCCAGTTCCTCCACAGCATCATGTTTCTGCTCCTTCAAGCGCTGGCAAAGGTTCTTCCGCACAGACCGCCCTGCCAGGATCAAACAGGCAAGAATTTCCGTATCAATGATCTTGCCAACATGCTCCAGCACCTGCGCTTCATTATCTCGGGTTAACTGCTTCAGCAGATCATCGTACCGATCCAGCAATTCGTAGGCATATTGCAGGTGAAAATTCAACCCGCCATTTTCTTCTACTTCTTTCCGCAGATTTTGCATATCAGACAAGGAACGGCAATTATTGAACAGACCTTCCTGCAGGCTGCCAAACAGCTGGTTCAGTCTTTCCTTCCAAGCCATTTTGAACTTGGAGTCAGGTATATCCTTGCCGATTTCTACGAAAGTGCTGGTATACGATGCATGCTCAAAAGCCTTATCCATGGAAGCATTTATTTCTGCCACGCTTTCATCGTAAAGCCTGTTCAGATTCGACCCAACAGCTTCCATTTTCCGGGCGTAATACCGCAAAGAGTTGCTATAAAAAGTTCTGTCCCGTTTAGCCAAATTCTCCTTGAATTCTTCCACAATCTGCTGGTGAATGTACTTCCGAAGCAATTCAAACCGGGCATCGATCGCTTCGCAATTGTTGCAAAGCGCATCTGCCGGCTCTGTCTCTCCTGCTTTCAGTGCATCGTTGCACCAATCCTGCAAAGCCGTTTTGCCGCTTCGGCCGACCGTTTCATGTTCCAGCCAATCAGCCATGATCCGCAGCTTTTCCTTGTCCTGATGGTCTTGATCGGTCAGCAGGCGAATCATCTTGTCATGCATGCCTGCAAGCCAATCCTTATCCTTCGCATAAGGAATATCTTCCCCGCACGTCATTCCATCAAGCCAAAGGAAGCAATCCTCGTCATCAGCATGCTCCGCTGCGTCCTGCATACGTCGATCCAGCATGGCCGTATATGCATTGCGAACAGTTCCTTTTAAGTCGGACGCATATTCGCCCATGGCTCGGAAGCAGGTCTCCGCATCATCTGCATGCAACCAAGGATGATCATCGCTGCCGGAAAACTTAAAAATCGTCGTCAACCATTCCGAAGTATTGAACCGACCGGTAAACTGCTGTCCACCCAACCGTGCCATTCCGCAAACCCAGTCGATGATCGATTCATCTTCACACGCCAAGCCAGCCTTTAGTTGGGCGGACACCATGCCTGTAAAGGCAGGACGTACTTTTTCTTCCATGGCATTGGCGTGTCCCCCAAGAATGTCAAACAGATCGGCAGCTTCACGAACATCCATCCTTGCATGTTCAGCCGAATGCTTAAAGATTTCCGCCATGCTGTCAGATGTATCAAAAGCAATTCCTGCCTCATCGGCAACCTTCCAAATATCATTCAGCCAGTGCGTCGGCATGTTTTCCTGCTTGAGGAGAACTTCTCGATAAGCATTCACCATTTCCAACAAAGCCGCTTTTACCGGCTCATTTTTCGAGGCTGCCTGGGACTGTTTGTACATCACCGCAAACATACTGCTGATATCCGTAACAGACGGCACCACAGTATCCGTGTCCCCGGCATGAGACGTATAGTCACGCAGGATGGTCACCAAGCTGTCCGTCATATCAAGCGCAAACGGTGCAGCTTCTGCCATGCTTTGAAGCTTATCCACAGGAGGTTCGCCTTTACGAAGCATTGCGTCCCGCTGTGCGCCTACCAGCTTGCCGTATGCTTCAACTACCTTTGCGTCTTTTGCATAGCGATTTTCTTCACCGCCAAGTGCAGCAAAGGCCTCCTCTGCCTCATGGCTGTCCATCTGCCATGCAGCGTTATTGCCTTTTTCTGCTTCTTGTGCAGCGGCATGAAAGATCTCAATCAAACTGTCTGTCGTGTCAATCGCAGAGGCATCAAAAGGTGCTGCCTCCAGCATCTTCTTCATCCACTCAACAGGCGATTTTCCCGCTTGCAGCAGATCGTCCCGTTTGGCATTCAGCAATTTCACATAGGCGCTTATGACCTCGGCATTTGGGGCATCCTTGACATCCTCACCGCACAGGCTTTCAAAGGCTTCCTTGACTTCATCTTCGTTGATCAGCCACTGATCCTCAGGCACTTTTCCAATGGTTTCAACAGCTTTGTTCAGGAAGGCCACCATACTGTCGGTGGTATCAAGCTGAAATGGTGCTGCATCCTTCATGGCCTTGAGCCAGGCGATAGGAGATCGATTTTTTTGCAGCAAATGATCACGCTGAGCCCGCAGCAACCCCGCATAAGCTTCCTTCACTTTTGCCTGATTGGCAAAGCGATTTTCTTCGCCGCCTAAAATTTCAAAAGTTTCCTCAGCTTCATGGGGATCAACCTGCCATTGGTCATCTGCATCCCCGCCGACAGCCCCAGTGCAGGCCTCAAAAACTGCAGTTAAGCTGCCGGTTGTGTTGAGTTCAAAAGACGTAGCGTCCAGCATCTCTCCCAGCCACTGCACAGGTGACTTGCCTGCTTGCAGCATCCGATCCCGCTGAACCCCCAGCATATGAGCAAATGCATTCGCTACTTGTGAACGTTCAGCTCCTTTGCAGCCGCTGTTCAAGGTTTCCCAAAGCGCATGCGCCCTTTCCGGGAGCATCGGCTCTGTCGCATCTTCCTGTTCCTTAAAAACAGCTATCAACGCAGGTGCCGTGCTATAGCGAGACAAGTTGTTCTGATCCATTCTTTCGGCTCTGCCTTGTGCCACAAGGAAAGGCTGCCGGTCTGTAAAGAAGGGCTTCAGCGCATCCATTTTTTCGCCATAGTGATGGAAGCATGCAATGCAAAACTCCGCAAATGCTTCCGCAACGCTTTCGCTGGGGCGATTATCAAAATAGACAGCATCATTTAGCACAGCGCAAACACGGCTCTTCAGCGGAGGAAGCGCACCAGGCATGCTGTACTTCTCCGTGAAAATCCGCAGCGTATTGCACGCCAGTTCTGCATAGGTTAAATAGCCATCCGTAATGCCATAGAGTAGGAAGTGAAGCTCCGCATCTTTCACCACATCGGCAAAGAAATCATGAAAAACCTGCCGTGTCTTAGGATACGCACATGCCCAATTGACAAATTCAGCTTTGCTAAGGGTGCGCAGCGGAGATTCATCGGCAATCTTTTCTTTCCCGCGTTCATGCTCAATCAGCGGACGAATGCAATTTTCCAGCAGAGAACTCATCAGCACTGCATTGCGCTCATCCGTGGTTTCGCTTATTCTTGTGCTGGGGAAAGCCCGAATAAAGCCCAGCTTTTCTGCCCGCAGCTTCTGATCCATGGTGAGCAGCTGCATCATCAGCGAAGTCAATTCCTCGTAGGGTGTCGTCAGAATTCTCGCATGCCACATGCGCATTTCCGAAGGCCGCACAATAAAGGGCTTCGCATTCTCTGACTGCATGCTTTCCAGCATCATTCGAAGAAGCTTTTCCTCGCATTCCTTCAATAATGCGTCGATTTCCGCCTTCTTGACTTCTTTGCCGTGGTCAAAGAACACGTTCCGTAATTCATTGATCAGCAGAAAATAGGAGCGTGCCGGACGAATGCGAATTTTGTCTTCTCCATTTTCTTCTACGTCCAGATTTGCTTGCTGCAAGAACTCTGGTCCTTCCTGGATCAGATGTTCGGCACAATACAATGTGTACCAAACCCGATAATCCGACATCAAAGGAATTTGATGCTCATTCAGGTTTGCGTCAGGGTGCAATACTTGATACTGATTCAGCACCTTGTCTACCAGCGTCGGTGTTTTCCCGCTTGCCACGTCCTGGATGAAGCTCATTTCCGCCGGGCAAAGCTTATACTGACCCAAGGCCTTCGGTTCATCCAGCTGCAGTGCATCTTCCACATTCAAGTTTTCGGCAATGCAGAAAAGCAGTGCAGAATTTAGCCGATCAATCACATCCCGACAATCTACACCTGCCGCAAACGAAGTAATATTCTGCACCTGCGCCGGCAATTTAGGTGCAATCGCAGTCGCATAGAATTCTCTCGCCTTTTCAATTGTACGATCGATATCGTCCTGTTTATCTTCCGAAAATTCTCCCAGGCACACAAGCACCGGCCGGAAGGATCCTTGGGAAAACGCTCGCTGGGATGCGCTTTCCCAGTACCGGCTCACCAGTGTCAGCAGCCACGTCTCATCGATTTTTTCATTTTTCGTCCGAGCAGCAGGCACCGCATCCCGAATGGCAAGCACATAATCCCGAGGTGCAATCGGCGTGCTTTCCGTTTCCCAGAAGTCGTTAAAATCCAGCGTATCCAGCCGTGCCGCTGCATCGATCATCTGCCCTGCCGTGGCGATTTGAGAAACTGGTTGATCCAGCTCCGGCATGATATATTCTGCGAAGCCATGGAAACGTCCCTTGTTGCTGATTCCCACATAGGAAGTAATGAAGGCAGGTGTGCCAAAAGAATCCGTCTGATACTCCCACACATGGCAAAGTCTGCTCAGGCTATCCGACTGTCTGTAATCAGTCGGTTCAATGCGAGAGCGATCCTCCACTTCACTGCCATAGTTGATCCACAGCGTATCAGCGTCCTCATGAAAATTGTCTGATCTGCCAATGATGCCGAAGCCTGACTTAGGCGTATCGCCGCCAATGTAGTACTGCACATTGATGTTCATTTTCTGCCTCCAAAGAGCCTGCTGAAAAAGCCTTTCTTTTTCTTTGGTGCTTGTCCGGCTTCTTTCTTTTCCTGCTTCTGCGGTTCCACAGCAGTCACTTCACGTTCAGGCAGCTTCGCATTGCCTGTGAACCACTTCACGTTGCCCTGATCATCCACACCACTGACAAGGCCAAAGATCATGGCAATCACCAGGAAAGGCTCAATGATTCGATGTTTGGGATCATTCGCAGAATTCTTGGGTTCAAAGCAGATTTTCGGATTACCGGGAGCTGACGGCACCCGAGTAGAAGTAGACACGCCCAGCAGATACACCTGCCGATCCTTGCCAAAGGTATCATGAATCTTCTTGCTCAGGTCTACGTTATATTGCGTTTGCAGGAACCTATTCAAATTACTCCGCACTTCTGCCAAGACTCCGAGGTTAACGTGATTCAAGTGCTTTTTTTCAACATCCGTTGTGATTTCCAGCTTGCTGTTTGCTCCTCCAAACAGGTCAGAGTCCTTTTCCAGCACCATATCCATTTTGGTAATGACACAAACAATGGACTTCAGATTGTCAGCAAAATCCTGGCAAAGTACTCCCGCTGCATTTAAGAATGCATCGATCGTAGGATATGTCACTTCTTCGCTGCCGGCTCCATGTGCATTCTCCCATGCAGCTGCAAATGCGCCCGAAGTAAGCATGTTCGGATCAATCATCATCAAAAGTGCTTCGCAATTCTGAATGCCCTTATGGTTCGCCATATAACCATCTTCGAATACAGCTTCTCCTGCAATGTCATAAAAAACGATGAAAGATTCCTTCCCGCCGTTTTTATACTGACACACAATAGGCAGCAGACCGTTGTCTGCCGTCGTTGCCTTTGTGTTGCCGCTGCCCTCATAGGTTTCAATCAACGGCTGAAGAAAAAGCTTGCTGTCCTCCGCCAGCATCACGGAGCCCAAATTATTATTGCCCAATTGGGTATTCACCTGCTGAAACAAGTTCACCAAATAGGCCGTCTTTCCTGCGGCACGAATACCAAACATGGCCACGTGGTGAACCGGCAGCATGCCAAATCCCTGTGGAAGCTCGCAATGGCAATGGGGACATGCTCTTT
>CAVKHY010000009.1:9877-35813 GCA_963656345.1 bacterium
GCTTCTCTTCCGTGGTTTTCTTTTTACCATCGGATCGCTGCGTTCTGTATTCGTCTTCATAAGTGTCATCGTCGCCATCGCCAAAGGTATTGTCCTTGCCTTTAATAAGCTGCGTTGGAGACAGACCATTGGAGCGCACATCCTCCAACATGGTAGGATAATAATCATTGCAGTCAACCCTGATGACGTTTTTATGTTCTCCGTCAAAGCAGGGCTTAAAATACACGCGGGCAAATTTATCACTGGTTGTCACACCATGGCTGCGCAAAAAGCCGGCACGAAGCGGATCATCAAACTGCTGCTTGCTCTTCGTCCAGAAGAGAACTTCTTCAACGCCAATTTCTTGACCGCAATAAGGGCATACATGGCTTACTTCCATCGTTTCGTTCCTCCCTATTTTGATCCGTTAAATTTGCTGAGTAAAGATTGGTACCTTTGGGCTGTCCGTCGGCTCCATTGGTGCCTGAACAACCTTAGCATCTTCCAAATTCAGATTTTCAAAGGCATACGGATGGTCATCGCCTGTGTACAAAGGATAGTACAGCCGCCTGCCTTCCTTGCTGGTAATGCGCAATGCAATACGATTCAGCACACCTGATGAAACATTTTTCAGTTCTAATTTGCTACCCTTGATGCTGTAGGTAACCTGTTCGCGTCTCCCCATCACGGTTGCATGGTCAATGTAGGGCGTCTTTCCCTCTCCCGAGTAAATGGTAACCGTTAAATCTCCATAAGGAATCGGCTTCCCACCCATCATGCTTGCCGTTACATCAAACTGCTCGTTGTTTTTCTTGAACGTCTTCACATCAACAACGTCAAAACCTACTTGTTCATCGTGTTGAGTAATTGTAATTTTCGCAAGCTGATCATTCCCTTGCCAATCCCAGGAAAGCATGTAATGATTCTGAGCATTCGGCTGTAGCTTCAGTCCATGGGTCTCCGTGCTTTCATGATGCTCCGAAGGAGCCGAGCGTGCCTTCTGGGTGGAAGCAATGTTGCTGATCTTTCTCATGTTCGACGGATTTTGCGGTGCCTGTTCCCGATCTCCCAGTTTGGCCAGTCTGCTCATGCTTGCGCCGTGGAAGTAGGCCTCACCACTATCGAGAATCCAGGATTCTTCCCTGCTGCCTTCGATTGGGTACAGGGTCAGGTTTTCAGCGTTATCCGTCTGCACTTCAAAGAGGTTTTCAGGCGCATTCTTCCATGCATCCGCTAAATCTTCATCCACCAGATAAAAAGACTGGGTGCTGCCCATAACCGCTTTCATGTTGTAATACATACGACGACCAGGCTTCAGGTAATCCGCAAAAAACTCCGTTAGCTTTTCATCATCAAACTCTGCATGCAGCACACCGAAGAATTTTGAGCTCATGTCTCCAGGCAATTGTTGTCTCAGTACTTGCTGTGCGCTGGCAAGCAGGCTTTCCCATCCTGCTTCCACATAATTTCCATTCACATCAAAGTATTGAGCTTCGCTTTCCATGTTCTCCGAAATTTCCTGTAGTGTCGGGTGAAGACTCGTCAGCTCTTTCCAATACTTGGGATATTTTTTCTGAAGATAGTCCGTATTGCCTGATTCCGGTTTTGCAAGCTTTCTCGCTCTGCGTTGCAAATACGCAACAGCGTCCATTTCGGGCACTTTCCCGGAATGCATGCTGTTCAGCCATTCTTCAATCGACCGATAGGCCTGGGCAAGAGCATTCGCATAAGCCTGCATATTCAGTTGCATTGCATGTGTGCCAGCTGCCTTATAAGCTGCTTCTTTATTTTCCTCCACGTAACGATTCAGCTTGCCCGCCGTTTTGATGAAAGGCTTTTTTCCGAAGGTGCACCGAATGTTCGGCACATCGTCTTTGCCCATGCGTTCCAATGCAGACGCAATGTCACCGGCTACAGACGCCGGCATAATAGCCGTTTTCGGCGTACGGCACAAGCGATCCACAACTTCGTTTTTTATCTGCTGTGCAAAACTTTCCGCCCGCTCCGTCATCGCTGCTGCTTGGCAATAATTCATGTCAACAAACCGTTTCAGGCGCTTGCATGTTTCCGTTTCGTCCAAGTCTGCATCCATCCGGATAGTAATCCACGCATTGCCGAAATCACTTCTTGCAATGCGGACAGCGTCACGCACTGCTTTCTTTAACCATTCTTCAAGTGCCGCAACACTTGCCACACCTGATGGCAGTAATGCAGGTATTGCGTCAGCTGACGATAGTTCTCCCTCCTGCAAGCGCTCCTGCACCGCGGAGCATGCAGCAGCTAAGCGAAGATTTTTCAATTCGGTACCGTTTGCATTCAGTACGGAATAGCCAACTGAATAAGCCTCCGTGCTTAACGGTAACTTGTCGGCGCAGTTCATCACGGCAGAAAGGTACAGCGCATTCCACATGGCATCACTGTCCACTCTCTGACCGCCGTCATCCGTGTCGCCAATGAGGAACATATGGTCATGGTGCCCTTGTCCCTGAATGGTTTGCAGCACACGCTGCATGCCATCCTTTTCTTCCGGCAGGCTGTCTCTTCCCAGCACATCATAGAGCAGGAACTGGGTGAAATGGACTTCGTCCTTCAGCACGTTCTGCGTGAAGCTTTCCAGCCAATCATAGGTGCAATTCTCACAACCAGCTGCGCAAATAAGGTGGAGCTTAGGGCTACCCGCATTCGGCAATCTCCACGCAATTTCAGAGTATTCACTTGTTGATAACGGCTGATCCTTGATGTCAAGATAAGTGGTGATCGGACTAATCCGATTATATTCCTCGCTGGTTAGTTGATCGTACTCCGGCTCATGTCCGGATACAATCAAGAAATACAAGGATTCCCACCCATCTGCAATCAGCAACTTATCCCATTGCTCCACCAAATCAACAAAATGCCTCGCAGCCTCATCGCCATAAAGAACGACAATATTTGCAGCTGTTATGTTGATCGTCATTGTCCCTCGTTCCTCCTATATGGTGATAGACCTTCAGGGCAGACCGCACCTGCGACCTGTCCTGAAGGCACCACCCTGCGCTTTTTCTATCAACCCCACGCAGGCTTACAAACCCTTTTGAATTTTCTTAAAGCTTTTCACGTTTCTGTCAAGTGCCTTGCTGAATGCCTGCATCAGCTCCATCTGGCACTTCAATGCATCTTCCTCGCTGGGGTTGCTGTGCATTTCATGCTCCAACGCCACGGCTTCCTCATCTGCTTCGTCCTTCAGGTCATTGGCAGCATCCATAAGATCCTGCATCTCTTCAGCCGTTACGGTCTCCTCATCCACTGCAGTGTCATAGGCGTCCTTGGCATCCTTCAGCATCCGCATCAAAGTTGCCTTCGTGCTGTTGTTCTCAGGAACCTCCGCCAGGAAAGCAATGGACTTCACATAGTCAGAAGAAACATTCTTCAGGTCGTCGGCAAGCAGATTCTCATTCACCACATCGTACTTTTCGCCCTTGTATTTGTAGCGATAGCCGGAACCGCCCAGGGAGATCACATCGTTCAGGAAAATGAACAGTTCCGCTGCTTTAGGCGCAAACTCCTTACGGTTCTTCCATGCTTCCATGCTGCCTGCTGCCAATTCAACTTCCTTGCGGATTTCCTTAAAAGCAGGCACCTGAATTTCAAGCGCGTACGTAATGTCCGGGCGGCGATAGATGATCGCCTCGGCCATTGCCACGCAAAGCTTTGCATGGTTTTCCTTCGCTTTCGCCAGTGCCGTTATGTCTGCCTGAACAGCCACATCAAAGGGATCGCAGGGCTCGTTTGCCAGGCCAAGCACACTGGACAGCTGGGATGGACGAACATCCTTTTCTTCCAGATAAACTGTTTTTCCGGAAGTCAGGTACGCTGCCAGTTTTTCTCCGATTTCCGCCTTCGTGTATGCCACACCGGTGGCAGGATTCTTTTCAGCCGCAATCGCTGCCCGATCCTGACGCATGGTTTCAGAGGTCTTAAAGGCCTTTGTGCCCGGTGCATACTGCAGGTGCACCTTCACCGTGACGGTGGTCTCATCCGTTGAAACTTCCAGCATGCCGCAGGCCATGCCATCCTTTACCAGGTCTTTCACATGTTTATACTGGGCCTGTTCGTTATGCGTACCATTCCCCGGATAGAGGAAATAAGGCTTGGGCGAAGGAAGCTTAGACCAGTCGGACTGGTAGCTGGCGTTGGGATCACCATTGCACACCAGGTGCATGCCCTTAGGCGCGCCTTCCTTATTCAGATCCGCATCATAGGTTATCCGCAGTTCTTCCATTTTGCCATAGCGGTACAGCGGCAGCTTATCCCAGGTATTCAGGCAATAAATGTGATCCGTCAAAGAGCTTTCCTTCGGCTCTACTGCAGGGTCATGGGTCTTAAAGGCCTCGCTGATATACTCCAGGTGCTTCTTGGCATTGTAGGGGATGGACATGTAGCTGTAAGGCGCCTTATCATCATTCTGGAAGACCTCAGCCTGCATGAACATGGGCACTGCGCTGTCCAGCACATCTGTCGCCAGGCGGTTCATCCACTGCTGCTGCCTGGTAATGTCTTCACCAACATTGTTCACCATGATGGAATCCAGAGACTGATTGTTAACATCCCCATAGGTTTCCGTCAGTTTTTCCTGCATCATGGTGCAGAGCTTTTCAAGCCCTGCGCTGCGGCACAGGAAGGTTACGCCGGAGGACTTGCTGTCCACATTAGGCGCACTCAACATGGAGATGGTCGTCACTTCCTGCAGGAAGGAAACAGCAAGCCGGTTATTGGCATTCGAATCAGCAAAAACTTCATCAATCTTATCCCTGACCTCCTCCAGCTGATAGATATCCTGCACCAAGGCAGTATCCGTGGATTCGGTGGTGTTGAATTCCTCTTCCAGCTTTTCGATGGTTGCGCACATGGGCTTCAAGCCATCTGCCAGATACTCCTTCACCCGAAGGATCAGCTTTTCCAAAGCAGGCACGTGGTGCTCAAGAAATTCGCTATTCCACACGGTCGTGTAGAGAGAACGAAGGGCATGTTCATAGGTTTCCAGCGCGTTCTTTCTGCCCAGAAGAGGTGGGTGGCGGAAGTTACCAAAACTGCTCTTGCAACTTTCCTCCCACTCGCTAATTTTTTTACGTTGCTTATTTCTTTCGCTCGTCCAGGTTGCCAATGTGTTATTCATTTCAGACAAGAGACCGGATACGTCATCCAGGTAAAGCCGCAACGCAAAGGGACCCTGTTCGGGATCTGCAATAACAGCATTGGCAAACTGAACAAACCGATTCCATGCTTCGTTCAGATACTTTTCCGATGTCTCCAACGCTGCAGGAGCGCAATCCGTGTCCCGCCACCGGTGCCAGCGGTCATGCGCCGGCGGATTCATATTCTGAACTTCAGAGACTTTAATCTTATCAGCCAGGTCAGTGGAGCAGAAATCAGGCAGACGGCAAATGCGGGTGCGAAAATCCTGCATCATCTGTCCACCGGCGCCAGTAATCTGTTTTGCCCGAGCTTCCCCCTGACCATCTGTAAACATGCGGCGGTCAGGCTGCAGAACCCCCTTGCTGTCCCGCAGGGGGATAAAGGTAGACAGCAAGCACTTTCCTTCGTAGTACAGCAAAGCCTTCTTCGGAATCCGCTTGGTGAAGGCGCCAATCGCCCGGTAGCCGTAAAACGCCGGATACCGCTTGCTGATCTGGATAGCGCCCAGGTTATCCTCATACTGCCGATAGGAATACTGGGTCGTAACGCCATCCTCATGCGCCATGTAGTGCATCAGGTTTTCGGCAATGGTATTCATGACGGCTTCGTAGCCGTCCTTATAAGGAACGCCCTTCGTGTTGGTGGAGCTCATCAGCAGGCAGCTGTCAAAGGGCTTTTCACTCCAGGTGATGCTGGTTGTGGCGTTATACTGCATGGTGTAAGGAACTTCATGATCCTTCACCCGCATCCAGAAATCCAGTTCCTTCAAGGCCGCATACGCATTGTGCTTGATGGGGTCTTCCATGCCGGAGGCACCCTTTACTCTGCTCAGTGAAACATCCGGCATGACAATGTAGCCCGTAATCTGCACCGGCAGCTGGGACACCTGGGAACCAACGTATCGCACAATCTGTGCCATATCCAGGAAAGTACCGGAACCCGTACCGCCGCTGATGCCTGTTAGAATAACAATCTCAATACGATTCACCGGGCTGCCGGGAGCACCGGCGGCAACCGAAACAATATTGGTCAATGCACCTCTCAGTGCATTGGTCACCTTATCGTAATTGCGGCACAGGGCAAGCCGGGCAGCCTGACGGACGGTGCCCATGCCAAGGCCGGCGGCCGCATGGCGAAGTTCACGGTTGACCCAGGAACGCTCATAGGGCTGGAGCAGCGTATCCTGATTGGCCAGGATCTTATCCATGCCGGCAATGGAAATATCAACGTACTCGTTGATTTCCAGCCCGTCCGGTCGTTCGTTCAGGCTGTCGAAGCCCAGGTATGCCGTTTTGGGCGGCGCCGCCTGGGTTTGACCATCCGCATTCACCGGCAGCACATACCGTTCAGCAAAAGTACGCTTCACTGCCTTCAGTGCATCACAGCCCGTGCCGCCCAGGCCAATTACCAGCAACGGAACAGGAATCTTTTCAACCCGGTCAATGGAAATATCGAACTTCTGCTCAGCCATGACATGATCCCCTTCTCATTCAAATTCATTTAGAACCCGAAACCACCATTGTCGTTGTTCCACTCATCACTGTTATTCTCATGCGTATCCTGCTTAGCATTCTTCTTTGCAGAACGGCTCATAGGCTTGCTCTTCTTCGGTGCTGCACTTTCAAAGCCTTGACCATCGCTTGACCAATCATCTGCTCCGCCTGCATTATTCATGAAGCCCGTCATGCCTCCATCCGCCTGCTTCTCGCAAAGCTTCAAGACAAGGGCATCATTTTCGTTCATCCGGCGGATCTTCAGTTCAGCATCCTTGTTCCAGCGTACTTTCTTCCCTGCCTTCAAGGCTTTTTCGCTCAGGGTGATTTCGTAGTCTGCCTCAATCTTCTTGCAAACCACGTTAATGGAATTGGTAGACCGGGCAGGTTTCAGCAGTACATTCAGGAGCTGTGTGTTGCTTACGCCGCAATTTTCCCCGCTCACGCCGAGCCTCATCGCATTCAAAGGTGCTTTGCTATTAGGCAATTCCAAGTGAGAACTTTCGTATACGCTTGGCTCTTCCGTGACCGAGATAGCAAGTCTGGCAAAGCGAGGCTTCCGCAGCTGATGGATGATCAAAATCAGCACAATCAAGACTGCCAGTACAATGCCAACAATCACCGCAAGCGTCAGGAACTTATGATGCAGATCCACCACGGTAAAGGTTTTGGTGTAGGGCACAGCGGAAGTTACGCCGTCGCCATCCGTAGCCACAATGTTCATGGTGACGGTGAAGGTGTCATGGAATATGCCAGTCGAACTGCTGTCCACCAGAATATGGTAGGCATCTTCTCCCGTCTTCTCGGCTGTGATCATCGCCGTATCTGCTGCTGTGCCACTCTCGTCCAGGACAAAGGTCGGAGCCGCATAGGTCAGAATGTCATTGTCGCCGTCCGTAAACAGCTTTTCTGCCTCAATGTCCACATTCAGATCAGCAGCATCCTGAGGCGTTTCCTCGCCGATAAGTCCCTTCAGGAAAGAGGGTACACCTGCGCCGTTACAATAGATGGTTGCTGCTTGTGCCGCAGCGGCCACCGGCGCATCTTGGTTAGGAATGTTCACCGTCAGCTTGATCGGATCAAAAAGGCCAATGGTAACCGTTACATCGATGGTTGCAGCCTTGTTGCCGGTATTGATGGTAAAGTCCCGGCTGTCCTCCTGCTGAGAATTCTCTGTGAATGAAACCTTTTCATCCGCCGTGGTGTTCACAGCGTCTACCCTGACAGACAAACGGTTCAGAACTTCCGCATCAGCGTAGCCGCCATTGACGTCCTTCAGCTGCACGGACAAGGTAAGATCCGTATTCTTCAGCCAAGTGTCAGGCGTATTGCCGGGTGTGCCATTCACTGTCACAACAGGCGTATAAGCCTTCTGCATTTCATCCACGCCGGACACCACGTGGAACGTTATCTTCATGCTGCCTGCGCCATCGGTGCAGCCATCATTGTAGGACAGAGTATACACCGCATCACCGCTGGCCAGTTTATCCCCATCCTGCGTTGTACGGTAAGTGAATGTTCCCGTGCTCTCATCCATCTCCATGGTGACAATGCTGCCTGCATCATTCACGGCCTGCAGGGTGTAACTCAGCTGATCCCCGTCTGCATCCTTCACCAAGTCCTGTACCTTCACAGGCAGCACGCCGGAAGTGCCCTCCACCGTCCAGGTAGCAGCGGCGGATTCCGTGTCATCCGTAGAGTTCACGTTAAGTGTTATGTCATAATCTTTGGCTTCCG
The DNA here is from genome assembly GCA_963656345.1 of bacterium. Classification (GTDB taxonomy): domain Bacteria; phylum Bacillota; class Clostridia; order Christensenellales; family Aristaeellaceae; genus CAKUFA01. Next base: position 18,262 of record CAVKHY010000009.1, read on the forward strand.
GCGCATGGTTAAGCAGCACAATCTTCTGTTCCACGCTACGATCCAGGCCGGCGCCCTGCGCATTCACCACCAGCACATAGCTGCCATCCTGCAGGATTGTTTCACTCAGATCCACATCGGCACGGAAGCAGCGAAGCGCCTCATCGGCAATCATGGTGCCTTCACGCTGGAGCGTACGTTTTCCATCCAATTCCTGATACAGCTGCCAGCTGCCCCGGATGGTCATCCAATCCTCAAAGTCTGCTTCTCCCCGATGATCTGCATAAAGGTTGTTGTCAGAGGCTTTGGAGCCATCTGCATTGACAAACCAGGATGAAACCGTCAGCTTATCGGACTTATACAAGCCATCTACCCGAGTCGTGGTGGACTCCACGGAAGACTGGAGCTTGATGTTATAGTTATAGAGAATGTTAAAAGAAATGTTGTTGGGATCCGTATTGCTGGTAAAGCGTAGCGTCCACAGTCCGTTAGGCTGGGGATTGCGCACCTTGACCATGGCAAAGTGTGCATTATCATTGCGCAGGATTTGAATATCGGATGCGTTCGACAGCAGTGTGCCATCGGAATCATACATTTTGATGCTGGACGCATCAATGCCTTTGCCCCACCGGCTGGTTTCTTTTGCATTCGACAGACGCACAGGAAGAATGATATTGATTTCCATCACCGATTGATTCAGCACAGGAATGGTGACTTCATAAGTATCATCCGCTCCATCCACTTTTTCCGGAGAAGCCGAGAGCTGCACGCTGGAACCAATCCGAGCTGCCAGAAAGTCTGCGAAGTATTCCGGCAAGCTTGACGCATCGTTTTTCGATACCATCCGGCAGCCGTCTCTCAACCCGCTGCCTTCGGAAATAGCACGCAGGGACAGTCCGCTTGCCGCTGCCGTATCAGGATCTTCGTTCAAAGCGATGGCATAAATCGGGTACTGCAGCGTATAGGCGCAGTTCACAGCCTCTTTGGTCACGGCATTGGCAGTATCCGTGGTATATTTCTGGGTTCCTTCGCTGTAGATGGTCTGGTTGGCACTATCCCACCGAAGAGAATTGGTCACCGTTTGCTTTGAACCGGACATATCGTTGTTGCCGTCCGTCAGCAGCATGATCATAGGCGCATTTCCCACATCATCCCGCTGCTGAAGGATCTGATTAGCCCGCATCAGGGCAGCGCCGATATTGGTGTTCGGCTTCGTGCCGTAGTCCTTCAGGGCATACACCTGCTGCACAAGCTCGTTGCGGGAGGTGCTGTCCGGCACAGGGGTCAGGCCAATGATTTGGTCTTCAAAAGGTTCCCATGCGAAAGGCACCACGGCCACACGGGAAGAATCCATATCCAGCATGCTGATCAGCATGGCTGCCGCATCCAGACGATAATTGTACTCATCGTTTTTCGTCCTTGCGTCCGGGTTATTGCTGCCATCCATGGATGCTGTCATATCCAGTACGATCACAACATCGATGCCGGACGTGGCAGATGTATCAGCCATGGTATCTGCCGCAGCGGTTCCCATCAGGCAGGCAAGAAAGACACACAGCATCAACATAGCAGACAGGATTTTCTTCATAGCAGGACTGCCTCCTTCAAGTGCTTCTTGCGGCGCTGCTCGTCTGAGGAGTTTCTCCTGCATTTTGCGTGCCGTAGAACATTGGACTAGAAAAGGAAATCATTCCTTTCGATTATAACAGAGAACCTTCTGGAGTTCAATAGAAAAATTACATGAATCGTTTTTTTTTTTTTTTTTAGTAAAGAAAATGTCACGCTTTCGTTTTCTCTATGGGAACACGCCCTTCCTTCAGCACTCATGTAATCGATCTTTCTTCATTAAAAAGTCTAGTATTTTCCTCGCTTTATCAGATTTATTACAAATGCGAACACTCACAAAATCATCTTTCGATAATAACTCGGTTCCGTTCATTTACCATCCGTTCATGTCACATTCACGTAACCTTTTACAGCATTTGCATTTTTAATGTCGCTTCCGTTTTCCTTTTTTGTGCTATACTCCCCTTATCCCCTTCGAAAGGAGTGCTTCCATGCCTCGCTTCACCAGCTCCTATAAATCCCCCATCGGCCTCATCACCATGGTCTGTGATGACCATGCGCTGCTTGGGCTTTGGTTCTCCGATCAGCCGCACTTGGTGGAAGGATTCACGGACGCATGTCAGATGGCTGACACTTCCATTCTTTCTGAAACCAGGCGTTGGCTGGACTGCTACTTTTCCGGCAGTGTGCCCGACTTCACGCCCCCGCTGCAGGTTACGGGCTCTCTCTTTCGCAGGATTGTGTGCGACATCATGACGACCATTCCTTACGGGCAGACCATGACCTACGGGGCAATTGCCATGGAAGTATCGAAGCGAATGAACCTATCCCGCATGTCTGCGCAGGCAGTAGGCGGCGCCGTGGGACATAATCCCATTTCATTGATGATTCCCTGCCACCGGGTCATGGGTGCAGGAGGCAATCTCACCGGCTATGCAGGCGGTATTGAACGAAAAATAGCTTTGCTGAAGCTGGAAGGAGTAGACGTCAGCAAGCTGCGCCTGTCCAGGCAGAAGCACGAACCATCACCATGCATTGACATAAAATAACCCGGTGGTTGAACGGCATACAAGTTCGTTCAACCGCCGGGTCTTATTTTTCACTGAAAGGTAAGATTGGATGAGGCTTCCGAACTGTGCAAGTTTCAGACCTTCCAAATCTCCTTTGCGTATTCTTTGATGGTTCTGTCGGAAGAGAACTTTCCCGCGCCTGCCACATTCATCAGGCACTTTCTTGCAAAGGCCATGTGATCACGGTAATCCCGATTGGCCCGCAGTTTCGCATCCAGATAGCTGCGGAAATCCTTCAGCAGGAAGTAATGATCAGGCTTGTGCCAGCTTGCACCTTCCAGCAGAGCGGTGTGCAGTTCCTTCAGCATGCCGTCGTCATCGGGGAAAGTGCCGTCAATCAGGCTGTCCACCACCTTGTGCAGCAGAGGATCCGCATGATAGAGCGCCTTGGGATCATAGGTTGCCTTCATGGCATTGATTTCGTCTACCGTAGCGCCGAAGATGTAGTTGTTCTCCTCGCCGGCCTGCTCAACAATCTCGATATTGGCGCCGTCGTAGGTGCCAAGGGTCACAGCGCCGTTGAGCATCAATTTCATATTGCCGGTGCCGCTGGCCTCCGTACCGGCAGGAGAAATCTGTTCGCTGATATCTGCTGCTGGGATGATCTTCTCCGCATAGGAGCAGTTGTAATTCTGCACGAACACGGCACGGAGCTTCTGATTGGTTTCCGGGTCAGCGTTCACCTTGTCCGCAATCATGTTGATCAGGTGGATGATGGCCTTCGCCCGGTCATATCCGGGGGCAGCCTTTGCGCCGAAGATAAAGGCTGTGGGCGTAAAGTCCTTCAGCGTGGCATCCTTCAGCTGATAGTAGATGGCCAGAATGGACAAAGCATTCATCAGCTGACGCTTGTATTCGTGGAGCCGCTTCACCTGTACATCAAAGATCATGCCAGGATCCAGGGTCACTCCCTCTTTCCGCTGAATCTCTTCTGCCAGCTGGCGTTTCTTTTCCTGCTTCACCTGCATGAAGGCGCTGCACAGGTCATCATCGATCATGGGTTTCAGCTTGGCCAACTCATCCAGATCCGTCAGGAAATCTTCGTTGCCCAACCTCTCCTTCAGCAGAGCAGTCAGTTCAGGGTTGCACAATCCCAGCCAGCGGCGTTGGGTAATGCCGTTGGTCTTATTTTGAAACCGTTCCGGATACAGGGCATACCAGTCCGCAAATACATCCTTCTTCAGAATTTCGGAATGAATTGCCGCCACGCCGTTGGTTGCATGAGTGGCATACACGGCCAGCTGTGCCATGTGTACCTGCGTCACCTTGGTATTCCACGGATTCGGCCACAGAATACAGCGGGTCGCCTTCACTTCATGATTGTTTGCCTTCATTTCCTTGCGGAAGCGGGCATCGATCTGCCGGATCACCTTCACCAGATCCGGGCAAACGGACGCCAGCAGGGGCAAATCCCACTTCTCCAGCGCCTCCTGCATCACCGTATGGTTGGTGTAGGCAAAGGTTTCTCGAGCAATACCAAAGGCGGTCTCAAAGTCCACGCCCTCCTTCCCCAGCAGACGAATCAGTTCGGGGATTGCCATGACAGGATGGGTATCGTTCAGCTGTGCCGCATGCTCCTTGGCAAAGGAAGCGTAATCACTGCCATGGCGTGCCTTGTAGCTGCGCAGCAAGTCCTGCAGAGAAGCAGACACCAGCACATACTGCTGCTTCACCCGCAGTTGCTTGCCTTCCCGCTTCGAATCATTGGGGTACAGGAACTTGGTAATGTCCTCTGCCTTGTTCTTGTCGCCGGCAGCTTTGGCATACTCCTGTTGATTAAACATGGGAAAATCAATTTCATGGAGGCTCTCGCACTGCCACAAGCGCAGGGTGCCGATGTTCTTTGCGCCATAGCCGATGATGGGCATATCATAGGGCACAGCCAGTACATTGCCCGTCTTCATTTCCACCGTTACGGCAAGATCGTCCCGGCGAATGCTCCACGGATCTCCCCACTTCGCCCAGTCATCCGGTTCTTCATGCTGCCTGCCGTTCACAAAGCTTTGCTTGAACAATCCGTAACGATACCGAAGGCCATAGCCGGTCAGCGGCACATGATGGGTCACTGCACTATCCAGAAAGCAGGCTGCCAGCCGTCCCAAGCCGCCGTTGCCGAAGGCATCGTCCTCAATATCCTCAAGGCAAGCAAGATCCACATGCCGCTCCGCCAGCAGCTTTTTCGTATCCTCCAGCAAGCCAAGGCAGAACAGATTGTTGTACACCATGCGGCCCACCAGGTATTCGGCTGACAGGTAATAGGCCTGCCGCTTGCCCTGCCGCTTCTGCTCACACTTCACCCAGGTAGGCGTTAATGCCTCCATGGCGGCGGAAGCCAGCGCATCATGAAGCTGCACAGCCGTTGCCTGCTCCAGGGTCACGTGGTCACGGGTCATCAGCAGGGTTTCTCCCCGGCGGATCAGTTCTTTGGCATTCATCATCATCAAGCCTCCCTGTTCGTCCGTTGATTCAGTTCCTTCAAGTGCTTTGCAATCGCATCCGTTGCGGCGCCGGGCAGCATACGCCACCGCCAATTACCGCCGATGGTGCCCGGAAGATTCATTCTGGCACTGGTATCCAGTCCCAGCACATCCTGCATAGGAATCACCGCCGTATCTGCCCGAGATGCCAACAGGCAGCGGATGAAGGCTTCCGGCGCGTCTTCTTTCTTCTCAAAGCCCAGCATTTGCTGTGCCTGTGTCAGCGATTTTTCATCCGCCGAGTCCACCCATCCACGAACGGTGTCGTTATCATGCGTGCCGGTATACACCACGGAATTTTCCACATAGTGCTGCGGCAGATGCATGTTATCATCCCCGCCCCCAAAGCCGAAGCACAGCACCCGCATGCCCGGATAGCCTACAAACTTCAGCAAGGCGCGTACCCGGTCATTGACGCAACCAAGATCTTCCGCCACAATGCGGATATCCGGCAGTTTTTTCCGGAAAGTTTTGAACAGGCTTTTTCCGGGACCGATGACCCACTTGCCGTTGCGAGCATTCGGAGCGCCATAAGGGATGGAATAATAATTGGCAAAGCCGATGAAATGATCAATACGGATCATATCATACATGGTGCTCATGGCTTTCATCCGCTCTACCCACCAGCGATAGCCGGTCAGGTGCAGATAATGCCACCGATACAGGGGATTTCCCCACAGTTGTCCGTCCTCAGAGAAATAGTCCGGCGGAACGCCTGCTACACGCTTGGGGATTCGGTTGCGATCCAGCTGGAAAACCTCCGGGTGCGTCCATGTATCCGCACTATCCTCCGCCACGTAAATGGGCATGTCCCCAAACAGCAGCAGACCCAGGTCGTTGCAATACTTTTTCAGCGCCATCCACTGGCGGAAGAAAAGCATCTGCACAAAAAGATGATACGCCACATCTTCCGCCAGCTTGCTCTTATAGCGAAGCACCGCTTCCTCTTTGTGCAGGCGAATATCCTTTTCCGGCCACTTTGTCCACATGGCATCTCCAAAGTGGTGCTTCACCGCTGTGAACAGCGCCACGTCTTCCGCCCAAGGATGACTACGTGCAAATTCCTCCACCTTGCCCCGCATTTTCCCTCCGGACTGCCGGAAGCATAGCCGAAGCCGGCCTTCCTTATGCATGCGCACCTTGTCATAGTTCACATGCGCCGGATCTTCATCCACATAGACTGGCAGCCCGCGATCATCCAGCAGACCTTCCCGCCGCAGTTCTTCCAAGGAAATCATCAGCGGATTTCCCGCAAAGACACTGGAAGATTGATAGGGCGACTCCCCATAACCTACCGGGCCTACCGGCAACACCTGCCACAGCTTCATCCCAGCCGCATGCAGGAAGTCCGCAAAGTCCCGGGCTTCTTGGCCCAAACTGCCGATGCCGTCCTTTCCGGGCAGCGAGGTGATGTGCATCAGAATGCCGCTCTGTCTCATAAGCATTTCTCCTTCCATCATGACTTTTCTTCATTGGTATCGTTATCGGTAACGTTTTCAATCATGTTTCAAAGAATGGCGGGGGAAGTTACTCCACCCGCAAAAGTGCGCAGCTGATCGGTGCCAGGGTGACGGTCGTATCCCCGCACTGCACCTTGCCGTAGCTGCCCAGCACAGTATAACCCATCAGCTGAGGAATGTCCACCGAAATTTCCTCCTCAGCAGAAGCGTTCACCAGCACGGCCACACTGCTTTTCCCATCCCGAACGGCAAAGAAAGCAACGCTGTCACTGCCTGCATCCAGGCAGGTCATGGTACCACGGAGCAGCTCCGGTGCCTGATTCCGCATGGCAATCAGCTGACGATAGCAGTTCAGCAGGCTGTCAGGATCGTCGTCCTGAACGTCCACGCCTTCCTTCAGCCGTTGATGCTGATCCGCATCTGTCGGCGGGTTGCACAGTGCATCCTCGTTCTCAGCACTCCACAGCATGGGCAGGCGCTTGTTTTCGTCCCTGCCGGAGCCGGTCATGCCTAGTTCCTCTCCATAGTACACCGTAGGCACACCGGGCAGAAGCAGATACAGCATGGCCGCTGCTTTTTCCTGATCCTTGCCCAGGCGCAGTACACCCGCTGCACGCCCCATATCATGATTGGTCAGAAAAGGCGCATCCAGCCCATCAGGATTGGCTACACGGAGTTGCTCGTTCCACGCCGCAAGCCGCTTTGCCACCGCTGCACCATTGCCTTTCAAAGCAGCCTTCAAAAGCGTGCCGGTGCTGTCCGCCGCCGGAAAATTAAACAGGCTGTCAATGCCGCTGGCATACAGGTTCAACACGGTAACTTCATCCGTCCATGCTTCAGCCACCAGGTAGCATTCCGGGTCATTGGCCTTGGCCGTTTCATTCACAAAACGCAGGAAATCAGCGTTCTTCCCCGTTGCCCCTGTGTAATAGCTGGTGACTGCATCCAGTCGGAAGCCCTTTACTCCACGGCTTTGCCACAGGGTGATGATGCGAGCAATTTCTGTCCGAACTTCCTCATTGTCCAGATTCAGATCCGGCATATGATCGCCGAAGCGCCCTTCGTACCACCAGCCCTCTGCCCCCGGCACGGCATGATAGCCGTCTCCGCTGCTCTGGGCAAAGTTGTACCACTGAATATAGGGACTATCCGTCCCTGCTGACAATGCCTGACAAGCCTCCCTGAACCAAGGATGCTGACTGCTGGTATGGTTCACCACAAGATCCAGCATCACCGCCATGCCATGGCTTTCACATGCTGCAACCAGTTGTTCAAAATCCTCCACGGTGCCATAAGCCGGGTCAATTCCCTCGTAGTCCGTTACATCATACTTGTGATAGCTGGGCGAAGGATGAATCGGCATGAGCCACAGCTGCTTGACGCCCAAGCTTTCCAGGTAGTCCATCCGGCTGATGATTCCTTGCAAATCCCCTACTCCGTCCCCATTGCTGTCCTGAAAGGAAGCCACGAAAATTTCGTAGGTCACGCCCAAGGAGGCAGGAGCTGCCGAAGCCGAAGGAACCATCAGCAGCAATGCGCACATCAACGCAGCCATTTTCTTCAGCCATTGCACAACACCCGCCTCCTTCTTGCGTCGCAAATCCATCAGCCCTTGACAGAGCCGCCGGTAATGCCTTCCACATAGAACTTCTGCATAATGATGAACAGCACGGAAATCGGGATGGAAACCACCACGCCGCCTGCGCAGAACTGAGCGAAATAATTGTTTCTGTTCACCTTGTCCACCATGGCAAACAAGCCCAAGGCCACCGTCTTCTGGCTGCTGATGCCGGAGTTCAGCATGATGGAAGCAAAGATGAAGTCCATCCAGGGTGCCAGGAAGGAATTGATCACCGTATACACAATGATCGGCTTGGACAGGGGAATGATGATCTTCCAGAACACGGTGAATTCATTGGCTCCTTCCAAATAGGCCGCCTCACGGAGGGACTTGGAGATGGTGTCAAAGAATCCCTTGGCAATCAGGTATCCCAGGCCGCTGCCTGCCGAATACACAATCACCATGCCGGTCATGGAATTGGTCAGGTTCAGGTTCTTCATGATGAAGTACACAGCAATCATGGACAGGAAGCCGGGGAACAAATTCATGATAACGGAAGCCCGCATCAAGCCTTTCCGTGCCTTGAATCGCATGCAGCTCATGGCGTAAGCCACCATCAGCACAAACAGGCTGGAAATGATGCAGGTGAAGATGGCAATGGTAAAGGTATTCATGAACCACTGCGGGAACTGGTTCACCGTGTCACTGCCGGGGAAAAGGATGGCCTTGTAGTTATCCAACGTATAGGCTTTGGGGAAGAACGTGGACAGGTTGGGACCCTTGTCCGTGCCGAATGAGGTGACAACCAGCCACACAATGGGAATCAGCCAGAAAGCAGCCAACAGCGTCAATACCAGATGCCGTCCCGTTTGTCTCAATGCTTTCTTCATTGGAAATTCTCCTCCTTATCGCCGGCAATCATGCGATTGAAGGCCAGAATCGTCAGCACAGCGCAGACAACGAACACCAGAATACCGATGACGGAAGCCATCTTGTAGTTGCTCTGATCCTGGGTCAGGCGATACAGCCAGGTCACCAGCAAATCGACCTCGTTAGCATTAGCGTTGGCCATGAGCTGGTCAGAGGTGGTGTACACATCCTTGCTCAGCAGGTAAATCACGTTGAAGTTATTGATGTTCGCCACCACGGAGTTTACCAGCGATGGTCCGGTAACGAACAGGATATACGGCATGGTGATGGAACGGAAGGACTGCCAGGCATTCGCGCCGTCAATCTTTGCGCTTTCCAGCAGCTCATTGGGAATGTTCATCAGGATGCCGGTGGCGATCAGCATTTGGTAAGGCACGCCGACCCAGATGTTAATCATGATGATCGTAATCCGCGCCCAAGTAGGATGGGTCAGGAAGGGAATGAAATTGGCTGTGGGAATGGCGCCCACGCTGTACAGCCAATCGGTCAGACCTACATTTTTGCAAATGGTATTCACAATGCCGGCATCTGCGAAGAAGTTGCGCACCAGCAGCAAGCTGACAAACTGAGGCACAGCAATGGTGATCATGAAGCAGGTCCGCCAGAATTTCTTCCCCTTGGTGTTCTTATTGTTAATGAACATGGCCAGCAAAATGCCGCCGATGTAGCAGGTAAAGGTAGCCACAACGGCCCACACCAGCGTCCACACCAACACCCTGCCAAAGGCATATGCGAAGGTACTGTCTGCGGTCATGTTAAACAGCGTATTGAAGTTTGACATGCCCACCCAGGTGAACAGCTTGGCCGGCACAAGGTGATTTCGATCGTAATTGGTGAAGGCGATGAGGATCATCACAATCAGAGGAATGATGGTAAAGCACACCACCCCCAGCACCGGCAGGCTCAACAGCGTCCGGTGGAACTTGACTCCAAGGAGATCGGTCAGATCTTCCTTGAAGGAATTTACATGCTTGCCGTTTTCGGAAAGCTCCTGCACCCGCCGTGCGTTCCGCACTGACTGAATCAGCAGGATCACAGCCACCAGCAGCAAAATGCAGCCGATGACGCCAAACAGAAGAATCAGGAAGGAATTATCATAGTCGTTGAATTCATTTTTTCTGGTTTCAGGATTGTACACACGCTGCTGCTGCACCGTGCCAAGGGTTCCCAATTTGCTCATGTAGGGCCAGAAGGTAACCGGCAGCAGGTATGCAAACAACGCTTCCAGTACCGTCAGCAGGATGCCCTTGATATACTGTTTCCGTGCAAAGCTGCCGGTGCCCCACACCAGTGCCGACAATTTGACCCAAATGTCCCCTTTTGCAAAGTCTCTTGCAAAGCCGGCAAAATAGCCGCCGATGGACGCAAGACCTTTGCCCAGTCCCGACTGTTTCGGAGCCTTTTTCATCGTTTTGCTTTTCTCCATTGTCTACCCGCTCCCTCGTGGTTGTTTTCCCTGCAAGAGAAACCGCCCTGCCGCTGGGAAGTCCGGCAGGCAGGGCGGCTGAAGGTTTTACTGTGGTTTCATTATTGATCCGCAGGAGCAGTGATGCCGGCAACGCAGTTGTCCAGCAGGGTCTGCAGATCAGTGCCGTCGGGATTGCCGTTCATGATGATCTTGCCCAGAGCGGCAGCGGGATCCCAGTACTTGTTGCCCACGCGCTGCACGTCAGCATAGGCAGCCTGAGCGGCCAGAGCGGCGATAGCAGGGTTGGACTGCACAGCTTCGGAAGAAGCGGCGTTCACATTGGAGGGACCCTCGGAGCGGATTTCGAACCGGCTCATCTGGCTCTCTTCATTGGTCATGTAAGCGGCAAAGTCCATGGCAGCGCCCACATTCTCGGAGTAGGGGTTCACGCCCACCAGCTTGAAGCCGGCGAAGGAAGACATCTGCACCTGTTCACCGTTCACGGTGTAGGTAGGCAGCTTGGTAGCAGCATAGTTGTCGCCCCATGCTTCCTGAGCGGCGTTGGCATTCCAGGTACCGGACACACCGGCGATGATGGAGCCATCCTTTACGCCAGCCACGAAGGGATCGGAGTCAGCTTCCTTGAAGCCGGGGTTCTTGGCGATCTCCAGCAGTGCTTCCAGCACCTGTACGCCGGTGATGGGGGTATCGGTCGCATTCCAGTTGCAGGAGTTGGTCACGCCGTCTTCATTCACGGTCATGGTCAGACCAGCGCCCTTGAACCAGCTGTAGAAATACCAGCCGTTGCTCATGGGGAAACCTACATACTTGCCGGCAGCAGCGGCCTTGGCCATCATGCCGTCCAGGGTCTGCACATCTTCCTCGGTGAAGTATTCCTTGTTGTAGAACATGAAGTAGCCGTTGGAAGCAGTAGCAGGATAAGCATACAGCACGCCATCCTGGCTGGCAGCCTTCACCACGGGAGCATCAGCACCGCCGTTGGCCGCGATGATGTCGTCAGCGCCGTCAACCACCTGCTGCAGAGCGCCGCCGTTCATCAGGCTGTTGAACTGGTCATCAGCAAAGGTGAACACGTCAGCTGCAGCAGTGGGGTCATTCAGCACGACCTTGGAGCAATCGCCCTCGGTCTGCACGCCCACGTTGATGGTGTAGTTATTTTCGGGATGAGCAGCCTTGAAATTGTCAATCACGCCATTGATCCATTCAATGTCCTGATTGTCGCCCACCCACACGGTGAGGGTCACATCCTCTGCCAGTGCGAAGGAGCACAGTGACAGTGCCATGCACAGTGCCAACACTACAGAAACGACCTTTTTCATTCTGGTTTCCTCCTTTTTTATCTCTCCCACAGGTTTCGCCCTGTGCGGATGATCAACCTTCAGGGACAGGTGCCACAGACTCCCGCATGCGGAGTACAGCATCCACCGTCACATGGCGGGGCTGACTGCCGTTTTCCAGCATGTCCAGCAGCACCGCCACGCTCTCCCGGGCAAGGCTCTCCACCGGCTGTTCAATGGTGGTCAGCCGGGGTGCAAAATACTTGCCCATTTCAATACCGTCAAAGCCGAAGACGCTTACATCCTCCGGCACTCGCTTGCCCATGTCCTTTAGTGCCCGGATCACGCCCATGGCCATCACATCGCTCATGGCGAAAACTGCCGTGGTGTCGCCCTTCACCGGAAAGAAAGCTCGGGCGCTGTCATATCCGCCCTTCAGGGAAAAGCGGCTTTCCATGTACCGACTTTCGTCGAACACCAGCCCTGCATCATGAAAAGCGTCCGACGCACCCAGGTAGCGCATGGAAAGATTGTCGCCCTCGCTCCGTGCGGCGCCGAAAATGGCAATGTTCCGATGTCCCTGATCCAGCAGGGTCTTCACCGCCAGATACCCCAATGCCCGGTCGTCCACGGCTACGGAAGCGGCACGCTCCAGCGGAAGATTTTCCACCGTTACGGTAGAAAACACCATGGGCACGTTCATGCCGCTGAGTACCTTGATACGCTCGTCCGGCCGACCGCCCACAAAGATGAACCCTTTGGCATGCTTTTCGTGGTTCAGCCGGAGTGCCGTGCGAAATTCATCTTCCTTCTCGTCAATAAACTCCAGCATGAAGGATGTTTTGCTGTCTGCCGCCTGCTGAAGCATTTCCTCTGCCAGAGCGTTCAAAAAGGGATTTTGATGTCCCCGCAGGATGACCGCCGCCAGGTCGGAATCTGTCTGCTTCAGGCTTCGCGCGTTGGCGTTGCCCACGAAGTGACATTCTGCAATAATCTTTTCCACTTTCGCTCGGGTAGCAGGATTCACATCAGGCCGGTGATTCAGCACACGCGAGACCGTTGTGACGCTCACGCCTGCCTTCTCCGCAATATCCCTGATGGTGTATATCTTCATGGCCGCCTCCCTATGCGCCAGTGTCGGTAACGTTTTCGGTAACGTTTTCATTGCATGTACAGGATACCACGGTCGCTAGGGCTTGTCAATAGCTTTTTGGTATTTTCCCATTGTTTTTTTGCCAAATAAAACAAAGCCGGGACAGATTCATGTTCCGCCCCGACTGCCTTCACTGCTGCTTCAGCAATTGATTTATTTTTTTGACTTTCCTTTTGGTTGGAATGTAAATGCTGAACCAAATGACCGCAAACCCGATGACAAAGATCAGGGTGAACATGCCGACCTTATTCACGGAAATCCAGCCGTTCAGCAGGTAGAAGCCCAGGTAATCGATATACAGCACGGCCGCCTGAATCAGCCCCGCAAATGCCTTCGGCAGATTCTCCATCTGATACACAATCGAAATCCCGGCAGCGATGAAGGCCATGACCGTGGTCGTCATGATGCCCAGTGCCGCCTGATTGACCGTCAAATTCACTTCCGTTCCGGCAGCCTGGATGCAAAGCAGCACCATTGCCATCACAACCGGCCCGCCCCAAGCGAATTTAACGCCGCGATCACAGAATCCTTTCAAAAAATCTTTCATAATCCGTACCTCCGTTTTAATTCCGCAAAGCATCGTCTGGAAATGCACTCCACATGGCCGCTTCTGAAAACAGCATCCACCGCACCGGAAAGCTGCACCTTGAACTTGGCGATCATCTTCCAATTGGCCAGAGCCGATTTGCCGATCCGTTCGAAGTTTCCCGGCAGGGTCTTCTCCAATTCATACAGTCTTCTTCGGACAAGGTATCGCTTTCCGTCGCTGTAAACGGCGTAGGTTTTTTCTTCCTCCACCAGAAAGCATTCCACCTGCGCTATGTTCAGCATCAGAATCTCATCCTCAGCATAGCCGGGCACTTGGTCAGTTACACGGTCCCGAAGGACAAGCTCCTCAATTTCATCAATCAACGCCGTGCGTTCATGGACGGTTGCCGTAATTTCCTCCGGCTTATCCTGATCAATGAGCAACCTGAAAATCACCTTTCTCACCTCCTCCCCCTCGGACAGTCCCATCATACATCCCGATTGCAGTTCTGTCACAGAAAATCGGTATTCGGCAGCAATTTGGGTGTCATCGGTATCCGAAGGCAAAAGAAACCGCCGCATGCATTCCTGCACACGACGGTTCTCTGCTATTCGATATCAAAATCAAAATAGGTTTCCGGATAGGGTTCGTTCATCAGGCGATAATGCCACCACTCATTTTCATAGGGAGCAAAGCCCGCCCAAGCCATGACACCCCGCAGCAAGGCACGATTAGCATTCTGGACATCCGTCAGTCCTGCTGCGCCGTGATGGGAAAGATCGCTCATTCGGTCGAAGGTGGTACCCATATCAATGGAACAGCCGTCCTTTGTCAGGGTCAGATCCACCGTAGAACCCCGGGAGTGCCCGGATTTTCTCGCAATGTAGCCCATAGGAAACAGATCGGCCTTTTCAAGCTCCGGGTAGAACTCCGCTTTCGTCTCCCCATTTTCCGCTTCACCGCTCCAGGTGACAAAATCCGTTACCGCCTTTTGGGGACGATAGGCATCATAAATGAGGATACCATAGCCCATGGTGCGCAGCTTTTCTGCCGCTTTGGCAAGAGCCTTGGCGGCCTCCACAGTCATCAGTGCTTTGCCCGCCTTGTAGCCTGCCAGAGGATGTCCTGTCAGGTTGTGTGCCGTTGCATAGCGAATTTCCATTTCTGCGTCAGGAATCAGTTCCCGAACATCCACAAATCCTTCCTGCATCTTGCCTCACCTTTCAGTGATCAATACCGTACACCCGCATGGCGTTTTCCATGGTGTAGGCCGCCACTTCTTCCGGGCTTTCGCCCCGGAGCAGCGCAATCTTCTCGCACACATAGGCCACGTTTGTAGGTTCGTTTCTGCGGCCTCGAACAGGTTCCGGCGCCAAATAGGGACTGTCCGTCTCAATCAGCAGCCGATCCCGGGGCACATGCACTGCCGCTTCCGCCAACTTGGGCGCCTTCTTGAAGGTAACCGGCCCTGCAAAGGAAATGTAATAACCCAGCTTCAGGTACTCCTTGGCGATTTCCCAGCTGCCGGAAAAGCAATGGATGATACCGCCAGTCAACAACTTCTTGTTGGCCTTCATGAGATCCAGCATGTCCTGATGGGCATCCCGAATGTGGTACGCCACAGGTACATTCAGCCGGTGCGCCAGTTCCATTTGTTTCAGGCACACCTGCATCTGCACATCTCTGGGAGAAAGGTCATAATAATAGTCCAGCCCGATTTCCCCAATGGCGCAGACCTTCTCTTCCTTCAGCCATTCTGCCAGCCGCTCCAGGTCGCCGTCCTGATAGCCTTTCGCCTCATGCGGGTGAATGCCTACTGCGGCATAGCATCCCTCATGAGCAGCTGCAAAGTCCGCACTGTGGCGGGAAGTTGCCATATCCGAACCAATGACAGCATACTTGGTGACACCCTTCTCCTTCATGCGAAGGAGTACCGCATCCCGGTCTTCATCGAACTTCGGTTCATCCACATGGCAGTGAGAATCAAACAGCTCCATCATCCTATGATTGCGCCGTCCTCCACTCCTTCGCCCACGCTCATCAAACGCAGGTTGCCGCTGTCATCCAAGGCGGAAAGGATCATGCCGTGGCTCTCCACGCCGGCAATGCTGCGGGGCTTCAGGTTGGTCACCGCAACGATTTGCTTGCCCACCAAGTCTTCCGGCTTATACCATTGAGCAATGCCGCTGAGGATGGTGCGTTCTCCATCCTTGCCAAAGGACAGGCGGAACTGCAGCAGCTTCTTGCTCTTTTCCACCTTGAAGCACTCCAACACCCGGCCTACCTGCATTTTGCTCTGGCAGAAGGTATCAATGGTGATTTCTTCCGGGAATTCCGGTTCCTCGTGCTTCTTTTCTGCCTTCTTCTCCTGTTTGGGTGCTTCAGGCTTCTTTTCTTCAGCCTGCTTTGCATCCCGTTCCAGTTCCTTCTGCACATCCAGCCGAGGGAAGAGTGCTTCTCCCTTGTGCACGGTAATGCCTGCAGGCATCACGGCGAACTTCCCGATGAGGGACTGCCAGGTTTTCAGATTTTCATCCTCCACACCCAGTTGCGCAAAGATTCTTTCCGGCGTGCGGGGCATTACGAAGCCGATCATCACAGCCACGCGGCGGACGCACTCAGCCAGGGTATACAGCACCGTCTGCAGGCGAGGCTTGGTTTCCTCGCTGCGTCCCAGCACCCAGGGCTGGGTGGTATCGATGTACTTGTTGCACTCCCCAACCAGCTTCCAAATTTCCTGCAAACCGTTGGAGAACTGGAAGGCGTTCACTTGATTTTCCACAGCTTCCGGGGTTTCCTCCGCCAGCGTCCACAGAGCACGATCCACATCTTCCAGCGTGGTATAGGCAGGTACCTTGCCGTCGAAATACTTTTCAATCATGGCCACCGTGCGGCTGACCAGGTTGCCCAGGTCATTGGCCAGGTCGGCGTTGATCCGCATGAGCATGGACTTCAGGGTAAATTCACCGTCGGAACCGAAAGGCATTTCCCGCATGAGGAAATACCGCACGGCATCGGAAGAATACCGATTGCACAGCACCACAGGATCCACCACATTGCCCACAGACTTGCCCATCTTCTTGCCATCAATGACGAGCCAGCCATGGCCGAATACCTGCTTCGGCAGGGGCAGTCCCAGAGCGTGAAGCATAATCGGCCAGATGATGGTGTGGAAGCGAACAATCTCCTTGCCTACCAGATGCACATCCGCCGGCCAATACTTATCAAACAGATGCTGATCCTCACTGCCGTAGCCCAGCGCCGTAATGTAGTTGGTCAGTGCGTCCAGCCACACATACACCGTGTGCTTGGGGTCAAAATCCACCGGAATGCCCCACTTGATGGACGTACGGCTGACACACAGGTCATTCAAGCCGGGCTTCAGGAAGTTGTTGATCATTTCATTGGCACGGCTGGCAGGCTGAATGAACTCAGGATGATCGTTGATGTACTGAATCAGCCAATCCTGATACTTGTTCAGCTTAAAGAAGTAGCTTTCCTCCCGGGTCTTTTCCACAGGACGGCCGCAGTCCGGGCATTTTCCGTCCTTGAGCTGCAGTTCCGTCCAGAAGGACTCGCAGGGGGTGCAGTACCAACCTTCATACTCGCCCTTGTAAATGTCCCCCTGATCGTACAGCTGCTTAAAAATCTTCTGCACGCTCTTCACGTGACGCTCATCCGTGGTGCGGATGAAATCATCATAGCTAATGTCCATCAGCTTCCACAGATCCTTGATACCGGAAACAATGTTATCCACATAAGCCTGAGGCGTAACACCCTTTTCCTTTGCCTTGCGCTCAATCTTCTGGCCATGTTCATCCGTGCCCGTCAGGAAATACGTATCATAGCCGGTCATCCGCTTGAAGCGAGCCATGGAATCAGCTGCCGTGGAGCAGTACGCATGACCGATATGCAGGTTATCACTGGGGTAATAGATAGGCGTGGTGATGTAAAAAGTCTTCTTTTCACCGCAATGTTCACACATGATGTTTGTCTCCTCCTTGCATGTAAAAAGTCCACCCCATCGGTTGTTCCGAGGGGCGGACTGAATCCGCGTTGCCACCCTGATTTATCACTTTTCCTGCGGATAACGGCGCGACCCGTTGCAGCCTACTGTCTTC
>CAVKHY010000010.1:0-35771 GCA_963656345.1 bacterium
AGTTCCTTGTGCAAAGCAGGATCGCTCACAAAAAAATTTGTTTCATTAAGCAGTGTTTGAAGTGGAGGATATTCTACCTTGGATAATTCGTTTGGCACTTTTTTCATCGAAATTCTGTATTTTCCGACGAACTTGCTTGTCCAATTGTTCTCAGTACACCATGCTTTCATTTTATCAATGCATGCATCATCAATTTTTTTCAGGATGACTATCAATATCTGTCAGTTCTTTTCTTATAGATTCATCCGTAATTCGATATAATGGCGCCAGGTTCATGCAAGGATAGCTCCCCTGGTTGGAACCATATTTTCGTAAGTTCCGACCAAGATTTGTGTCTATCATTGAAAGGCGAATAACTTTTCCGGCGGAAACTATAATTCGGACGCAAGGTGCATCTTTACGGATATTCGGAATCGGTTTGTATTTCCTGTGCCAGCTTTGCATTTGCACACCGTCAAGTGCTGTCAAGAGATTAAACAGCTCATTTATCACAGTCAAACACTCCTCTTCGGATATTCCAGAATGCCCTGTTGAATACATAAATCATTATCATATGCCGGACAGTAGTCAGAGCCGTATCCCGTTTTGAACACTTCGCGCAGCATAGACGGAATGTGTATGTCCGGGAGTTCAGTGCAAACATGGCTTGTATCACGGAATGGGCCAAAATAAGATACTGTGAATTCACTCCATCCAAGCGAAAGCGTTGCATAGGATTGTCCGCGCGATAAGCGGCGATTGAAGATTTCCTGATAGGCATGACCGGGCGATGTTGTGCGACTGTCCCATACGCGTGCATTTTGCGGAAGTAACTTTTTGTTTGGATTCGGAACAACTTCCGCATATAAGCGATAACAGACATCCGTCAGCACTGTCGCAAATAATTGATATTGATTTCCTTTTGTGATTGAATCATTCTTACGGAGCGGACCTCCATAATTGGTGACGTATGAATGAAATCGCGGCACAGAACACAATTCAACTTTCTGCGGGATTACAAGAACATCCGGACCCCATAGAACACTTTCAAATAATCCTCTCACAGCAGAATAGGTTGGTGCCGGATAACTGCACGGAGAATCTCCGCAGTCCGGTCTCGTCCACATTGCGGTATCACCAGCGACTTCCATTGAAATTTGATATCTCTTCAAATTCATTCCCATACCACTTCCTTGCTTGATATGCCCGCCTTTTGATTCTTACATCTGCTGATTTTTTGCGTCCGCTGGAATCCCATAGACCGAACCAAGGTAGATAGCCACGGAGACGCGCCCTTCTCTGCACAAAGTCTGAATACAGTGAGTGAAAACCATCAGTGTTCGGCAGTTTACGTACTAGATAAGCATCTCATAGCTGGGATTCCTGTCTTCATTTATCTCTGTATCCGCTCACAAAATCACAGTCTAGTTATAATTGTTAAGGCAAATAAAAGCAAGGGCTTTCTGACACAGAAATCCCCTTTGAAGAAAAATTCGATTGATTCCGCTCCCGTGTATTTTCCCCATCAGGCTGACTTTTCTCCCCCGAGGTTGCTTTCCATGCAAAAGGGGCTGCCGCAACTGCTTGCAGCAACCCCCTATTTTCAAACCTTCCGGCCATTGCCCACAAAGAATACCGCAATGGTGCCTGGGCCGGAATGACTGCCGATGATGGGTCCGATGTAGCCCATCAAAATGTTCTTCACGCCCAGTTTTTCCCGAAGCATATCCGCCAAAGACTGTGCTTCTTCTTCACAGTCGCCATGGCTGATGAATACCGTCTGATTCGCAATGTCGACCGCATTGGCTTCCGTCCGTTCGAACAGTGCCCGAATGCTGCGCTTCCGTCCCTGTACTTTATCCCGAGGGATCAGGTGTCCGGCTTCATCCACATTCAAGATAGGCTTGATTTTAATAATGGAACCAAGATAAGCGCTGGTAGCCGAAACCCGGCCGCCCCGCTTGAGGAACATCAGATCATCCACCGTGAACCAGTGCACGATATTCAGCCGATTTTCCTCCACCCACTTGGCGTTTTCCTCCAGGGTCAGTCCCTCCTGCCGCTTTTGCAGGGCGTAGTGCACCAGCAGACCTTCGCCCATGGAAGCGCTTAGGCTGTCCACAACTGCCAGTTGCCGATCGGGATACTGCTTCTTCAGTTCCTTTGCAGCCTGTACAGCCGCCGCATAGGTGCCGCTCAAGCCGCTGGAGAAGGCAATCACCAGCACATCCTGCCCCTTAGCAAGCAGCTCGCCAATCTGTTCCTTCCACTCTTCCACATTGATCTGTGCGGTGGTAATCACCTTGCCGGCACGGAGATCAGCGTAGATGGCACGGCTGTTTTCCACCGTACCGTCAGGAATGTGGCTTTGCCCGTCCATGGTATAAGACAAGCTGACAACTTTGAAATTCTCCTGGGCGTTGATGTATGTTAAAGGCAGGTCCGTAGTAGAATCCGTTACAATCCAATACATGATTGCACAACCTCCTTGCCAATTTTACACAATGAGCATACCAAAGGAGCAGGCAAACGGTCAAGAGACAAATTTCATTTTTGTCCCACAAAATGAAAAGCCCTGCCGAAACGGCAGGGACAAATTCAGGCTGTGGCCATTTTGCCTTCAAGTTTTCGATAAATGTAAACGAAGTAGATAATCTCCGCAATGGCGGTAATGCTCCAGGAGAAGATGTACAGCAGGTACAGGGAAAGAATGGTGTGGAAGTAAGCGAACACGGTGTAGACCCACACTACGCGGAACACACAAGAACCCATGATCACAATCGCTGTGGGAACGCCGCTCTTGCCCAGACCGCGAGAAGCAGCAATGGTGCAGTCCATAAAGGCGCTGAATGCATAGGAGTAGCCCATCACCCGCAGGCGAACCATGCCTGCCTCCATAACAGCAGCGTCGCTGGTAAACAGCGCAAGGAAGCCCTGACCGAAAAATTCCAGGATCAAGCCGATGATCAGACCGATGCCGAAGGAATACCCCAGAGAAATCAGGTAGCTGTGCAGCACCCGTTTCCGCTTGCCGGCGCCATAGTTCTGGCTCATGAAACTGGCACACGCTGTATACAGAGCCGCCATGACATCATAGCAAAGGGAATCCGCGTTGGTAGCCGCCGCCGTGCCTTCCACGATCACCGTATCAAAGGAATTGACGCCGGACTGAATGAACAGGTTGGCCACGGCAAAGATCGCATTTTGTGCCGCCGCCGACAGGCTCAGGGGCAGGATGCGCTTCATCATTTCCGGCTGTACACGAATCAACTTGGGATGCAAAGCATACACCGTGGAAGACCGAATCAGCAGTGCCACCACCAGCGAGGCACTCAGCCACTGGGAAATGCTGCTAGCCAAAGCCACACCTGCTTCCGCCATACCGCAGACAATGACAAAGAAAAGATTCAGCACCACGTTCAGTATGCCGGCAGCTGACAGGATATACAAAGGTCTGCGCGTATCTCCGGCAGCTGACAGCACGGCATTACCAAAGTTATACAGACCAGCTGCCGGTAGACCGAAGGCATAGATTCGCAGGTAAGTCTCTGCGCCATCAATCAGTTCTTCCTTGGTACCCAACAGCTCCAGCATAGGTCTGGCGCCCAGAAGGCTCGCAATCATCAACAAGCATCCCGCTGCCAAACAAATAATAAAGGAATTGTGGACAGAGTCCACCACTTCCCGATCATTTTTTGCGCCCAGATACCGTGCCACAATAATGTTGACGCCGCTGCCCACGCCGATGAGCACTGTCGTCAAAAGGGATACCAAAATGGATGTTGAGCCCACCGACCCCAAGGCATGGGATCCGGCAAAGCGCCCCACAACAGCCACGTCCGACATGTTGAAGAGCACTTGCAGCACATTGGAAAGCATCAGCGGCAGACTGAAGAGCATAATCTGCTTAGGCAAGCTGCCTTCCGTCATGGTGGTATTCAGCCGATGATCGGCCATGATAACACTTCCTTGTGTTTCGATGATACCGCACTGCCATGTATGCGGTCCTATGGAATTGCTGGATGTGCAACGCATCAAATCACAGCCGACGTGGATTATAGCACAGCCCCCATTGCAGAACAAGAGAAAAGCGGAGAACTTTCATAAAAATTTATGTTCGTTTTACCTTTATGAAGCTCCGTGCAAGCATGAAAAAGACCCTTTCCTTCAATAGGAAAGGGTCGGCGGAACGAAAATCAGTATTTGCGCTTGCGAGCGGCTTCTGCCTTCTTCTTGCGCTTCACGCTGGGCTTCTCGTAATGCTCGCGCTTGCGAACCTCCTGGAGAACTCCGCTACGAGCGCACTGCCGCTTAAACCGCTTGAGAGCGCTTTCCAGGGACTCGTTCTCACGGATGCGTACCTCGGACACTGTTATCCCTCCTCTCGCTCATCTCGCCTTGAACCCGGCAAGACGGACGGATAGCGAACCGTACGATTATTATACCGCCTTTCTTGCTAACCGTCAAGCTCTTCTGCCGATTTTCAGCCGAGTTTTCCTTCCCAAATTGCTCATTTCCGCGAAACGTGGCAAATCAGGCCATGTTTTCGGCCATTTTCTTGCCACCCAGCACATGGAAATGTAAGTGATGGACACTCTGGCAGGCATCATCGCCGCAGTTGGAAACCACGCGGAAACCGGTCTCCACCACGTTTTCCAGCTTTGCCACCTTAGCGCAGGCCTTCAGGCAGGCTGCCAAGGTAGCCTCATCTGCTTCCTCTGCCGCACCCACGGAAGAAATATGCTCCTTGGGAATCACCAGCACATGCACCGGCGCCTGAGGGTTAATATCCCGGAAGGCATACACCTTGTCATCCTCATACACTTTGTTGGACGGGATCTCTCCATGGATAATCTTGCAGAAAAGACAATCTGCCATTGCTATCGCTCCTCTCTCTGATACAAACGTTGCTGTCCGTCTTTTTCTTCCCGATTCGAAAAATATTTACGAAAAGGCCTTATATCAGTTCACCTTTCATGCCTTCGCCCTCCACCTCTGTAAGGCGAACCGGCAGCTGTACCCCCTGCCTGCAGGCCGGGCAAGGGGCTACCTGCACTCGAATATATTCCGGCGTGTAACCCACCCAGCCTTCCGGCAGCTGTTCTTCCAGCAGCACGGTGCTTTCCTTTCCCAGCCACTTTTCCTGATAAGCCGATGCAAGTCGCTCCCCCAGTGCAATCAGCCCCCTGGCACGACGTTCTTTCTCCTCCCGGGTCAGCTGCCCGGGCATCACGGACGCCTTGGTGCCTTCCCGCTGACTGTAAGGGAATACATGGATTCTGGCATAGGCCATTTTCTCCACAAAGGCGCAGGTCTCCTGATATTCAGCCTCCGTCTCTCCCGGGAAGCCTGTCAGTACATCAGTAGTGAAGGCTGCCATGGGGAATACGCTGCGCAGATGCTCTGCCGAGCGCAGGTACATGGCTGTATTGTATCGGCGTGCCATGCGAGCCAGCACCGTGTCACTGCCGGACTGCAATGCCAGATGGAACTGGGGGCAAACCTTGCTGCACTGACCAAGCCGACGAGCAAATTCTTCCGTGGCAACGCCAGGTTCCAGGCTGCCAAGGCGAATCCGCTCTACCCCGTCAATGGCCTGCACAGCCTCAATGGCGTCAATCAGCCCCACGTTTTCCTGCAAATCTCGACCATAGCTGGTCAAGTGAATGCCGGTCAGCACCAATTCCTTGTATCCGGCATCTGCCAGCTTCTGTGCTTCCCGTACCACATCTTCCAAGGGACGGGAACGAATAGACCCCCGAACACTGGGAATAATGCAGTATGTGCAGTGGTTGTTGCAGCCTTCCTGAATTTTCATAATTGCCCGGGTATGATCTTCCTGATCGGTGATGTTCAGCTCCTCAAAGGGTGTTTCCGCTGTCAGCGCATCCACGGCACACATCTGCGTGCCGTCCTTCACGGCCTTTTCCAGCAGCGTTACCACTTCGCCCCGGTGCTGCGTGCCGAGGATCAGCCGTGCGCCGGTATCCAGCAATGCTGCTCCTTTCCGCTGCGCAAGACAGCCGCACAGCACCACTTCGCTCAATGGATGCTCCCTGCGGAGACGGCGGGCGATCTGCATGGACTTCTTATCCCCTGTGCCGGTTACGGTGCAGGTATTAACCACATACACATCTGCGTCCTCGTTCCAAGGCACGATGGCGTATCCCGCCTCACGAAACTTTTCCAGCATAGCCTGGGTATCATATTGGTTTACCTTGCAACCCAGTGTGTGGAAAGCAACGGTATTCAAAAAACTTTTCTTCCTCTCTTTTACTGCATCTGTTCAAAAAGGCACATCAGCATGGCGATGGAGGTAATGGCCGCCGTTTCCGTCCGCAGGATTCTGGGGCCCAAAGTGACCGCCCGGCATCCTTGTGCCGCCATGGCCTGCACCTCTTCTGCGGACATGCCCCCCTCCGGACCGATGACCACTGCCACATCGCTGCACCGTGGATTGTCTGCATGGAAAGCGTTGAGGCTGTAGCCATTGGCTTCTTCCCATGGAACCAGCGCCGCCTCATGTCCTTGCAGGCGCTGAAGCATTTCCTTCATTGCAATGGGAGCTTCCACCGCCATGGTAGCACATCGGCTGGATTGCTTGCTGGCCTCCCGGGCAATTTTCTGCCAACGTTCCTGCTTGCGCAGGCCGTCCTTGCCATTCAGCTGCACAACGCATCGGCTCATGGCCACAGGCACAACACGACTTGCTCCAAGTTCTACGGCCTTCTGCACGATCCATTCCATCTTTTCCGCCTTAGGCAAGCCTTGATAAAGGGTCACCTGCAGTGCCGCCTCCGTACCCGGCAGTTCCCGTTCCACCCGGCATGCCAAACCTTGCGCCGTTGCGGCCAGTGTTCCGGCAAAGCGTTTTCCTTCAGCGAAGATTTCCACCGGGTCGCCCTCCTGTAGGCGCAGGACACGGGTAGCATGGCGAACATCCTCTTCGCTGAGCATGGCCACATGATCAACGATGGCACCTTCCGCATAGAAGCGATGCATGGCTCAACTCCTCCGTGCCCGGATGGCGACCCACTCGCCCTTATGCCGCACTTCCTCAATGGCATAGCCTGCCTTGTCCAGTGCTTCCCGCACATCCGCTTCCCGCTCCTTAATGATGCCGGAGCAAATGAAGTGCCCGCCGGAAACAATATGCTGGGTCAAGGGCTGGGCAAAGAAGCAAATCACATCTGCAATGATGTTGGCTACGCACACATCGCACGCCTCATCCGTCTTCTCCAGCAAGTTGCCCTCCACGGCACGGATTTTATCCGTCAGGTGATTGTGCTCGATATTTTCCTTGGCCACTTTCACGGCTGTAGGGTCAATGTCGATAGCCAGCACACTTTTTGCCCCCAGCATGGCAGCACCGATGGCCAGAATGCCGCTGCCCGTGCCTACATCAATGACACGCTCACCGCCGTGAAGCGTTTCCTCCAGCAGTTCCATGCACATACCCGTGGTTTCGTGGGTGCCTGAGCCAAAGGCCATGCCCGGGTCGATTTCAATCACCTTGTCTCCTTCCTGAGGTTCGTAATGTTCCCAGGTAGGCTTGACCACCAGACTTTTGCCTGCACGGAAAGGCTTATAAAACCGCTTCCACACTTCCGCCCAGTCTTCTTCCTTCACGTTCTGGGTGGTGATGGCCAGCGTGCCCAAATCAAAATCCAACCCCAAGGCCTTGATTTCCTCCATCCGGGTATGCAGGGCATGAAGCCGATCTGCAAAGCCTTGCGGATCAAACCAGGCGTGCACCAGCACATCCTCCGGCATATCATCAATCAGTTTCTGATCAATCATTTCCCAATAGCCATTGGGCTTGGAAGGATCCGGAATGTCCGCCCGATCCTCCACCATGGTGCCGGTAGCCCCTTCCTGCATCAGTTGTTCCGATACAAGATCAGACCCGGCCGTGGTTGTATGTACAGTGATTTCCACCCAATCCATAAACTCACCCTTTGCAAATTCATCGCTTCATTATATCCTTTTTTCCCGGCAGGTGCAAGCAGAAAACAGCGGCGCCAGTTGTTGTCATTATTGAGCACTTGACATTTTACACTTTCAGGCATAAAATTTGACAGTTTCCCGTAGAGTCGGGAGCAAGGGAAAGGGTGACACGAAGTGGGCAGTTTACATAAAATTCGGGTGGCGGCTGTTGGCAACGAGGCAGACATGCTTCGGCTGAATCGTTCGTTGCTCTCCAATGGCGGCTGGCTGAGCGAGCCGGAAGACCGTCCGCCTTACAAGGTGGAGGAACTGTTTGAGCAGATTCAGGATCACGCCCGGTGGGAATGCGGCGATCCCTTCCTATACAACATGATTGCGGTGCCCACTTTCGGTCATGTGGAAGCCGGTGCCCGGTGCGAGCAGGTGAAGGTCACCGATGATTTGTGGGTAACCCTGTTTACCTACAGCAGCAGTGATCGCTTTCAGCAAGAGGATTGGATGCGTCTGCATATGCAGTGTGACCGACTGCCTCTGTTTGTGCTGCAGGCCGATGAACACTTTGCCGGGGATAAAGGGGAACTGATCTACAGCAACGGCATGGTGCATGAGGACTGGAGCCGCATGGCGGAAAGCTGGTTCTGGCTCATTGACGAATACGAAGCCGGTTTGCCCCCGGAAGAGACACTGGCACGGCTGAAGCAAATTCAGCAGGCCATGACCCGTGAAGATTGGGCGCAAAGCGTAGGAGATCTTCTGCAGAGCTGCATGGACAATCTCCGTGAAGTTACCCTTCGTGGTCAGATCAGCGGCGACATGCTGCGTGATTGTCTGAAAGCTCAGGATTATGAGGGCTTCTTCGCTTTGGAATCCGCCGCAGCGGATGCTTTCTTGTGGGACGCTGCCCGGGAGAAGAAATACAGCGCCATCCTTGCCGAGTGCCTCCGAGTATGGCGAGAAGCGGAAGACGCTGAAAAAAGTTCTGCAGAAGCAGGAAATTCTCTATGCAGTGACGAATAAAGGGGAACAATCACCCTATTTGATCCATGATCAAAGGGCGGTGTGCCGTTTTCTCTCACAAGGAGGTGTGTGCGATGCAGGATACCATGCGTTGGGGAAAGATTGTGCTGGTGTGCACACTGGCGCTGATCGTTTTCTTCGTAGCCCGCGGGCAGCTGCAAAGCGCACAGAAACAGCTCAATGAAGAAGAGACTGCCCTGCGGATTCAGCAGGCAAACCTGAATGAAGAGCAGGTTTCTCTGGAGGCGCAGATCGCCTTGGTGGGTACGGACAGCTATGTGGAAGCCCGTGCTCGTGAGGACTATCAGTTCATCAAGCCCGGCGAAATGCGTTTTCAGTTTGAGAATCCCGAAGAGCTGTATGCCTACAGCGACGAGGAGGCTCGCATTCTGGAAGAAGCCATGGGTGAATAATGGGTAAGGAGGACTTTTCGGTCCTCCTTTTCATTTCAGAGAGGGGAATGACCATGCGTACAGCCGTCATCGGCATCGGTTCCAACTCCGTGAGGATGCTTGTCGCAGACGTGGAAGACGGAAAAGCAAAGCAGGTGCTGCGTGACCGGGAAGGAACCCGGCTGTTTGCCGGACTGGATACCAAGCACAACCTGAGCGCTGACGCCATGCACAAAACCGTTGAAGCTGTGCGGCTGATGGCCATTAAGGCTCGGTGCCTGGGTGCGGAACAGGTGGACTTGTTTGCCACCAGTGCCGTTCGGGATGCCGCCAACGCAGAAGATCTCCGTGAACAGCTCAGGCAAGCCGCTCAGGTGGAAATGGAAGTCTGCTCCGGCGAGAAGGAGGCTGCCCTTTCTTTCCTCGGTGCTACGGACGGGGATTTGTGCGGCGTGATTGACATCGGCGGCGGCTCCACAGAAATCGTGATCGGTCAGGGCGAGCATCTGATTACTGCCTTCTCCTGCCAGATGGGCGCTGTGCGGCTGTTCGGCAGAATGCCCATCCGTTCCCACAGTGATCTGCCTGCGGTGCAGCAGCTGGCTGCCGGCATTCTGGAGGAAAAGCTGCGTGCCCATCCTACCCTGACCTCGCCGGAGAAGTGGATCGGCGTAGGCGGCACGTTTACCACCCTGGCCGCTATGGTGAAGGCCATCCGCTGGACGGATCGCACCTACATGCACGGCACCCGCATCACCAAGCAGGAAATTGAAGAAAAGGCTTGGTATCTTTCCGACATGAGCATGGAGGAGCGTCTTCAGCTGCCCGGCCTTCAGCCCAATCGGGCGGACATTGTCGTGCACGGCATCTGCATCCTGCTGGCGGTGATGGATCGCATGAAAATTCAGGAGATCACTGTCAGTGAATACGGCAACCTGCACGGCTACCTGAAGAGGAAGTATCACATTGCAGGCGACATCAAGGCATAAAGGCTTTCGATGCCCGTTTACCGTTTTTTCACAAGAAAGTTCGCCTGCGTGCTTGCGTTTTTTATGCATCCTGCGCTATAATACTGTGAGTGCCTATGGATATTATCAAGAACGGAGAGGAATTTTTCATGCACAAGAAGGCTTTGCTTGCGCTTCTGCTGGCAGTTACCATGCTGCTGAGCGGCTGCGCACTGATCGAAAAGGATGAAGCCGTGGATCGTGCCACGGAAATCATCAAGGTTGGCGACAACGTGCACACCAAGGGCGAAATTCAGGATCAGGTGAGCACGCAGCTGAACTACATGTCCCTGATCTACAGCATGTATGGCATGAGCTACGACACCACCAATGCTGACAACATCTCCAGCGTAACGGATTCCGTTATCGACTCCCTGATTGAAAACGATGTGAAGAACATGAAGATCAAGGAGCTGGGTCTGGATCAGCTGACAGACGAAGAGACTGCCGAGCTGGAAAGCGAGATTGCCGAAGACTGGCAGTCCACCCGTGACCAGGTACAGAGCTACTATCTGTCTGATACGGAGCTGACCGGCGACGAGCTGGAAAAGGCCATCGACGAGACTTGTGAAGAATACGGCATCACCTATGAGGCTGTTGCCGAAAGCACCCGGGAAACCTATCTGCAGAATAAGCTGAAGAGCGAAACGGTAAAGGACGTCACCGTTACCGACGAAGAGCTGCAGACCGAGCTGGATTCCAAGGCCGAAAGCGCCAAGACCACTTACACCAGTTCTCCTGCCTCCTACGGCACAGCCGTGAACAACGGCACTACGGTTTATTATCGTCCTGCCGGCTATCGCATGGTGAAGCAGATTCTGGTGAAGTTCACCGAAAACGATCAGGCCGTGATTGACGAGCTGACCACCCTGCACACCAATGCCGAAACCGCTGTCACCGAGGCCACTACCGCCCTCACAGATCTGGGCGTGGAAGATGCCGACGCTCTGGCTGCTCAGGTGACCGTCACCGTGGAAGCTGCTGAGGAGACTGCCGAAGACGCCGCCACCGCCACCGATCTGGTCGCTACAGACACGGACCTTACCGCTACCGTAACCGACCTGACCGTGAAGAACGCCAATGTGACCGATGTGACCACCGCCTTCACCGAGGAAGTGACCGACGAGGTTGCGGAGGCTGCCAAGACGCTGGCTCAGGCAAAGGCTGAAGAAGCTTTCTATGCGGATCAGCTGGCCGCCGCCAAGGTTCAGGCTTATGCCAACATCGCTGCAAAAGCCGATGCAATCCTTGCCAAGATTCCCGACGGCGATTGGGATACCCTGATGGCTGAGTACACCGAGGATCCCGGCATGCAGGGCGATGCCGCCACTGCCAAGACCGGCTATGCCGTAAGTGAAGCCACCACCAACATGGACACTGCCTTCACCTCTGCCGCTCTTGCACTGGCAAACGTGGGTGATGTATCCGATAAGGTGGAAGGCATCTATGGCTATTACATCATCAAGTATGTATCTGAGGTAGCTGAAGGCCCTGTCACCCTGGATGAAGTACGCGATACTCTGACCGAAAGCGTATTGACCACCAAGCAGAACAACACCTACGATGCGGCTGTTGAACAGTGGGTATCCGAAGCCAATGCAACCGTTGACCGGAACGCTCTGAACAACTGATCCGAATCAACCCCATAGCAAAAGGAGCTTTTCATCCGAAAGGAAATGGAAAGCTCCTTTTCTTATGCCTGCATCGCACACAGATCTGGAAAGCCATTGAACCATCATCTTTCAGCAAAAGGATCATGCAGTGCTTCCCGCATAGTTCGCAAGAAGCTATCTTCTCCCTTGGAAGAATGGCGAGAATGACCGTGAAAGCATCCTTGCCTTTCTCCCGGTACAGGCAGTCAATCCTCGGTAAATAAACCTCGCTCCTTGTTCATACCAAAAGGGCTTGTTTCCTGCATTTCGCAGGAGACAAGCCCTTTGCAAGTCGCCCGGCAACACATCGCTGCTCGGCATCTGTATGTATCTTAACTGAAGATTTCCTTGACCCGATCCATAAAGGTTTTCCGGTTCTCGTACTCCTTGCCGGTAGAGGATTCTTCAAACTGCCGCAGCAGATCCTTCTGTTTGTCGCTCAGCTTGCGAGGAATCTCCACCCGGACACGAACCAGCAGATCGCCCTTGCCGGGCATGTTCAACTGCTGAATACCCTGTCCCTTCAGGCGGAACTCCGTATCGTTCTGGGTGCCCTCAGGGATACGATACTTGACCGTGCCGTTCAGGGTAGGCACGTCCACTTCGCCGCCCAAGGCGGCCTGGGTAAAGCTAATGGGCAGGTCAAGCTTCAGGTTGAAGCCTTCCCGGCGGAACAGCTTGTGGGGCTTCACCAGCACGTTAATGTACAGATCCCCATTTGCGCCGCCACGAATGCCCGGCTCGCCCTGGTTGCTCATCACAATGGTCTGACCATTGTCAATGCCGGCAGGCACCTTCACCGTTGCTGTACGGCGCTTCCGCACCCGGCCGGAGCCGCCGCAGGACGTGCACTTATCGGTAATCACCGTACCTGTGCCGCCGCAGTTGGGGCAGGTGCGCACAGTGGTCATCCAGCCGCCGCTCTGGCGAATCTGACCGGAACCGTGGCAGGTGGGACAAGTGGTAGGACTGGTACCAGGCTTAGCGCCCGTACCGTGACAGGTTTCACAATTTTCGTTACGATAAAATTCAAAGGATTTCTCACAGCCGTTGGCCGCTTCTTCGAAAGTAATGCGCAGCTCATACCGCAGGTCGTTGCCCTGCATAGGGCCGTTCCGCTGTGCGGAGGATGCGCCGCCGTTGAAGAGCTGATCGAAGATGCTGTCGAAGCCGCCCATACCGCTGAAGTCAAAGCCGCCTGCACCGCCGAAGGGATTGCCGCCGCCCATGTTGGGGGTATCAAAACCGTAGCGGTCGTACTGCTCACGCTTCTTGGGATCGCTGAGCACCTCGTTGGCCTCATTCAGCTCCTTAAAGCGATCCATAGCTGTTTTATCATCAGGGTGCAGGTCAGGATGGCACTCCTTGGCCTTTTTCCGGTAAGCAGACTTAATTTCGTCCTGCGTCGCCGTTTTGCTGACCCCCAGCACCTCGTAATAGTCACGCTTGGTTGCCAAAATTTTCTCACCTCGCGAAATCACCGGCAGTTTTCACTGCCTGAATAAACCGGGAAAGCCCCGGACGCAGGCCGGTGGCACTTACGCCCGGGGATCATGAAAGCCTTAGTGCACGTCGCCGTCAGCATTCACGCTGCCGTCAGGATTGGTGGTGCCACTCTGTGCGCCGCCCATGTCCGGGGTGGTGCCTTCGCCGCCCTGCTGCTGATACAGCTTGCCGAAGATGGCATACACCTTCTGGGTGAAGCTGTCCATAGCGTTCTTGATTTCTTCAGCGTTGTTGCCCTCACGGGTCTTCTTGAAGGCGTCAATCTCGCTTTGGATAGCGTTCTTATCCTCATCGGACAGCTTCTCGCCGTTTTCACGGAGCTGCTTCTCCGTTTCGTAGATCAGGCTGTCGGCACGGTTGAGGGTTTCTACCTCTTCCTTACGCTTCTTATCCTGTTCAGCGAACTGCTCAGCTTCCTTCACGCGCTGGTTGATCTCTTCCTCGCTCAGGTTGGTGGAAGCGGTGATAGTGATCTTCTGCTCGTGACCGGTGGCCTTATCCTTGGCGCTGACGTTCACAATGCCGTTGTTGTCGATGGAGAAGGTAACCTCGATCTGAGGCACACCACGGGGAGCAGGAGCAATGCCGGTCAGCTGGAAGCGGCCCAAGGACTTATTGTCATAAGCCATCTGGCGCTCGCCCTGCAGCACGTTGATTTCCACGGTGGTCTGTCCGTCCGCAGCAGTGGAGAATACCTGGCTCTTGCTGGTAGGCACGGTGGTGTTCCGTTCAATCAGCTTGGTGAAGATGTGGCCTTCGGTCTCCAAGCCCAGAGACAGAGGCGTCACGTCCAGCAGCAGCACGTCCTTCACGTCGCCGGCCAGCACGCCGCCCTGGATGGCAGCACCGATAGCCACGCACTCATCAGGGTTGATGCCCTTGAAGGGTTCCTTGCCGGTGAACTTCTGCACGGCAGCCTGCACAGCAGGGATACGGGTAGAACCGCCTACCAGGATGATCTTATCGATCTGATCCACCGTCAGGCCGGCGTCACGCAGAGCGTTCTTCATGGGGGTGATGGTAGCTTCCACCAAATCGGCGGTCAGCTCATCAAACTTTGCCCGGGTCAGGGTCATGTCCAGGTGCTTAGGACCGTTGGCATCCGCCGTGATGAAGGGCAGGTTGATGTTGGTGGTGGTGGCACCGCTCAGCTCAATCTTAGCCTTTTCGGCAGCGTCCTTCAAACGCTGTGCAGCGGTCTTGTCCTGCAGCAGGTCAATGCCTTCGCTCTTCTTGAAGCTGTCGGCAATGTAGTTGATAATGCGCTGGTCGAAGTCGTCGCCGCCCAGACGGGTGTTACCGTTGGTGGCACGGACTTCAAACACGCTGTCGCCAATGTCCAGAATACTTACGTCGAAGGTACCGCCGCCCAGGTCATACACCAGAATCTTCTGGCTGCCGTCCTTGTCCAGGCCATAAGCCAGTGCAGCAGCGGTAGGCTCGTTGATGATACGCTTTACATCCAAGCCGGCGATACGGCCTGCGTCCTTGGTGGCCTGACGCTGGCTGTCGTTGAAGTATGCGGGCACGGTGATGACGGCTTCCGTCACCTTCTCGCCCAGATAGGACTCTGCGGTTTCCTTCATCTTGGTCAGGATCATAGCGCTGATGTCCTGAGGGGTGTAATCTTTGCCGTCAATGGTCACCTTGTAGCTGGTGCCCATTTCACGCTTGATGGAGATGACCGTACGGTCAGGGTTAATGACAGCCTTGTGCTTTGCGGTCTGGCCTACCAGACGTTCGCCGTCCTTGGTGAAGGACACAACAGAAGGAGTGGTGCGGCTGCCTTCCGCATTCGCAATGACAACCGGCTTGCCGCCTTCCATAACGGCAACGCAGCTATTCGTAGTACCCAGGTCAATACCAATGATCTTACTCATGTTCTTTTCCTCCTAAATCAAACTGCTCGTTTGGTGATGTCTTTTTGAAATCTATCTATATCAGGAAAGCGCATAGCGCTTGAACCTGTCCAGAAAAGAGGCACTCAGTCTTCCGGCACAACCTTGACCATGGCGTGGCGGAGAACCGTTTTGCCCATCATGTAGCCCTTCTGCAGCACCTGGCAGACGGTGCCGGGCTCCCCATCTTCCGCCGTGCCCTGCAGCACGGCATTTTCCAGGTGAGGATCGAAAACCTCGCCCTGCCGGTCAATAGGCGTAACCTCCAGCTTTGTCAAGGCGTCCCGCATCAGGCGAAGGGTCAATTCCACACCGCTTTTCAGCGCATCCCCTTCCGCCGTATCGGCGGCTGCCACGGCACGCTCCAGATTGTCCAACACCGGCAGCATGGCAGCGGCCACATTCCGCTGGCCTTCGCCGTAAGCGTCCACCCGGGCGCTTTCGTTTCTCCGGCGGAAGTTATCAAAGTCTGCCTGAACCCGCTGCGCCATGGACAAGTATTCATCCGCCTTGGCGGCAGCTTCCTCCAGCTGCTTAGTCAGTGCGGCGGCATCCTGTTCCGTAGCGCTTTCGGCGGCATCCTGGGCAGGAGCTTCCTCCTGCTGAGGCGCTTCTTCGGTCACTGCGGGCTTCTTTTCCTCTTCTGTCATTGCCTTAACTGCCTTTCTTTTCTTCATTGTGTGATTCCTTCTTTACGTCCTTGTCAATTCGGGGCTCCTGCCCTTCGTTGCCGAAAAGCATGGACAGCTGATTGCCCATACTGCCCAGAATAGAAAGGACTCGGCTGTATTGCATTCGAGTGGGTCCGATGACACCGATGGTGCCCTGCTGTCCGTTCCTTGTGGAGTAGGTAGCCGTCACGATGGAACAGTCCGTCATTTCCGGTACCCCGGTCTCCGGTCCGATTCGCACGGTGAAGGCCATCTCTCCATGCTGGGCAACAATCTCTGCCAGCTTATCCCGGGTCTCGATGAGGCTCACGAAATTCCGTGCTTTTTCCACATCGCTGTATTCAGGATAGGACAGCATATTGCTGGCGCCGCCTACAGCCACATGGTTTCTGCCTCCTTTGGCATGATCCATGAAGGCGCTGATGCCTTCCAGCAGGTGTTCGTTTTCCTGCATATTCTGTGCCAAATGGGGAAGAATCACGGTTGCTTCCGCTAAGGTATGCCCGGCCAGCTGATTGGTCAGCGTACGGGAGATGGTATACAAGGCATCGCTGTCCAGCTGCTCGCTGACGCTGATCACCGTATCCCGCACAATCCCACCGTCGGTCACGATCACCACCAGCGCAGAGCTGCTGGTAACAGGCACCAACTGGATATTGCGGATTCGGGGCTGTGCCCCGGCAGGGGGCAGCACCACGGCGGTGTAGTGGGTCAGGTCGCTCAGCACCTGCGCCGCATGGTCGATCACGTCTTCCATCTGGCGCATCCTGCCAAGGAAGTGCTGCTGCACATTGCCCACGTCATCGGAAGGGATCCGTCTTGTCCGCAGCAGCTGATCTACATACAGCCGATAAGCTTTGGCAGAGGGAATCCGTCCGGCACTGACATGAGGCTGATCCAGATACCCCAGCTCCTCCAAGTCGCTCATTTCATTGCGAATGGTGGCGCTGGACAAACCCATATCGTATTTCTTGGAAATCGTCCGGGAGCCCACAGGCACGGCGGTCAGGATATAGTCGTCGATGATTGCCTGCAGAATACGGAACTTTCGCTCATCCATCATGCTCATGATCTTGTGCGCTCCTTTCTTGTCTTGTTCTGTTAGCACTCGCTTTGGTTGAGTGCTAACTACATTGCATATAATAGCCCTCTTCCGTTTTTTTGTCAAGGGTTTTTCTTTTTTTCTTTGGGGATTTTCGCTTTTTCTTACGTTACCCGTTCCCTTGCGTATTTGCCTCCCGCACGTTATAATAGGTAGGCAGGTTTTCCCTGCCAATTTGAAGTAGGATGGATCATATGATGAAACAAAACGTCCGCCGTCATCCCTTGTGGTGGCTGCTTCCTCTGGGACTGGCGCTGCCTTTTGCCGCCTGCACTGCTTGGGTTGTTCTTACCTACGGCAGTGAGGCAAAGGATTTGATGGATATTTTATTGAAGATGGTGGTGATTCCGTGAGCAGTCGCATTCCCGGTATGCCCGGCGGTGCCGCTCACGCTGCTGCCGTCATCCTGGCATTGATCATGACCCTGTGTCTTCTCTTGTCCAGCTGCACCGCCCTTGTGAATATCCTGATGAACGACACGGCCCTGCATGAAAGTGTGGCCTTGTCCGATCAGGTACAGACTGCCCAGAAGGAAAAGATTTTCGCCAAAGTCGACGCTCTTGCGGAAAAGTATTCCTTCGCCCCGGAGACCGTCAATGCTTTCCTGACCGATGAGGTTCTTGAGGACTACAATCGTCAGGTGATTGCCTGGTGGATGAGCCTGCTGGACACCGCGCCTTCCCTAACGGCGCCTTCCTTTGCCACATCGGATATGATTGAAGCCATTATGGCAGACGGGCAGTTTAAGGAAAATACCTCCACCGGCCGCCGGAAGGCCATCGCCCGGGACGAAATTGCCGCCGTCATTGCCCAAACCGTGCAGGAGACCGTGCTGCCCCTGCGCAGTGCGCTGATTTCTCTGGGCATGTCCCAGGTGCTTCAGCGGGTGAACCTGGCCAAGTACACGGCCATCGTGCCCCATCTCCCCTGGATTTTCCTGGGCGTCAGCGTTATGCTGATGTGCCTGACCGTACTGGTCATGGCGCGCCGACCGCTGCGGGCGCTGGTGTACATCGGCAGCAGTCTTTCCGCTGCCGGGGTACTGGACCTGGCCTTGATACTGTGCCTGAAGCTGCTGGATCTTCCCAGCTGGGTCGGGCAGGTTTCCTCCATGCTGTCTTTGCAGGTTTCACTCCTGCAGGCAAAGCTGATGCCTGTGATGCTTCTCTGCGGCGGCTGCGGGCTGTTGGCAGGGCTTGTGCTCATCGGATTGCATCAGCATGGGATGCTGAAGATTCGCCGCACCCTGGCCGCAAAGGGAGTTGCCGTATGAAGCCTCGGGTTCTGCGTCAGTATACCATTGCTTCCGAGAAGATTTCCCGTCCGCTGACCTTGGCTGTGCTAACCGATCTGCACAACGCTCCCTTTGAGGATGTGCTGCCTGCCTTGCAGGGGGTAGATGCTATTTTATTAGCAGGAGATCTGTTGAACAGACATCATCGAGGAACCGTTTATGCCGAGGCTTTTCTGACAGCCATGCCCGGCATTGCGCCCACCTTCTTTTCCAAAGGTAATCACGAGTGGAAGAGTCAGGACTGGCCTGCCTTCCGCCCTTTGCTGGAGAAGAGTAATGTCACCTTGCTGGATAATCGATTTATCCACTTTCAGGGGATTGTACTGGGCGGACTCAGCTCCGCTCCGCAGGAGGAAATCCGCACAGGCTGGCTGGAAACCATGGCGCAGGAAAGCGGCTTTCGGCTGCTGATGTGCCATCACCCGGAATGGTATGACCGCTATGTGAAGCGTTATGCTCCGGATCTGACCTTATCCGGTCACGCTCATGGCGGACAGATCTGTTTCCATCAGCAGGGTATTTACGCCCCAGGGCAAGGGCTGTTTCCAAAGCTGACCCATGGGCTGTATGACGGCGGTCATCTGCTGGTTTCCTCCGGCATGACCAATTCCAGCCATATGCCCAGGTGGGGTAATCCCTGTGAAATCGTCATGCTTCACCTTGAAAAGGGAAAAGAACCTTTTCAAGCAAGGATCGACGAAAAAAACGTCTGATGAGAAGAGGCAAGTGCTATGTTGTACGATGTGCAAATCCGTCCGTACACGGAAGATGATGTGTCTGCCATGCGCACCATCTGGAATCAGGTGGTGGAGGACGGCGTTGCCTTTCCCCAGCTGGAGACCCTGAGCGATGAAGAAGCAAGTGCATTCTTCCGGCAGCAAACCCATTGCGCCGTGGCGGAGGATCAGGCAACAGGTCAGGTGCTTGGGCTGTACATCCTCCATCCCAACAATGTAGGTCGGTGCGGTCACTTGAGCAATGCCAGCTATGCAGTCGACCGGCAGTGCCGCGGCGCACACATCGGCGAAAAACTGGTGCAGGACTGCATCCGGCAGGCAGGCCTCTGCGGTTTCCGCATCCTGCAATTCAACGCTGTGGTGGCCAGTAATATTCACGCCCGTCACCTGTATGAACGGCTTGGTTTCCATCTCCTCGGCACCATTCCCGGCGGCTTTCTCATGCCGGATGGGCACTACGAGGACATTTGCCTGTATTACATCCAGGTTTGATGCGGCATTGACACTTGCTGCCCGTAACGGTATAATAACACCGACAAATGAACAGCCCTGCTGATGTGCAGCGATGCACGACGCTTATGCGCCATGGGAACCAGGTGTGAGTCCCGGACTATCCCAGTAACCGTGAAGCAGACGAGCTGACGGGCATTCCGTGAGAATGCAGCCACTGTCCTGAAGGATGGGAAGGTGTCAGTCTCGGATGAAGCCAAGTCGGGAGACCTGTCAGCAATGCGGCAAGTGAAGCTTCCTCTGGGGATGGGAAAGCGGCAAAACCACGATCCATTGACCGTCGTTGTTTGTGTACGCTCTTTTTCCTGCTGGAAAAGGAGCGTTTTTCACGCCCTCCGCTGCTTCATTTGTCCAAGTAAAAAGGAGGGTTTCCTAAGATGAAGAAACTGTTTTCTCTCCTGCTGGCCATGGCTATGCTGCTGGCCTGCACCGCCGTTTCCGCTGAAGGTACGGCTGTGGAAGTCACGGACATGACCCAGCGCACCGTTACCTTGGATGCGCCTGCTGCCCGTGTGGTAGCCATCACCGCCGCCAATGTAGAAGTGCTCTATGCTCTTGGCGCAGGAGATACCCTGGTAGGCCGCGGCGAATACTGCGACTATCCCGCCGAAGCACTGGATGTGCCTTCCGTGAAGTCCGGTGCTGACCTGAATGTGGAAGAGATCCTTGCACTGGAGCCTGATGTGGTGCTTATGGACACCATGGGACAGACCACCGAGCAGGTGGAAGCGCTGGAAAATGCCGGCGTAAAGGTTGTTATGACCAAGGAAGACGGCATTGAAGGCGTGTACACCGCCATTGAGCTCATCGGCAAGGTGGTTGGCAAGAATGACGAAGCTGCCGCACTGGTGGCTGACATGA
The DNA here is from genome assembly GCA_963656345.1 of bacterium. Lineage (GTDB taxonomy): Bacteria > Bacillota > Clostridia > Christensenellales > Aristaeellaceae > CAKUFA01. Next base: position 20,574 of record CAVKHY010000010.1, read on the forward strand.
AGAACACTTTTGCCGAAGTGACTGCCGCTGCAAAGGATGCAGACTTCGTCGGCAAGACGGTTTACTTCGAAATTTCTCCCCTGCAGTGGGGTCTGTGGACCGGCGGCAACGGCACCTTCATGGATGAGATCGGCCAAATGCTCGGCCTGACCAACATCTTCGCTGATGTGGACGGTTGGGCTTCCGTTTCCGAAGAGCAGGTGCTGGAGCGCAATCCTGACTTCATTGTGACCACTTCCTCCTACTATGGCGAAGGTCCTACCCCTGTGGAAGAAATTGAGCAGCGTGCCGGCTGGGAGAATGTGACTGCTGTGGCCAACGGCGACATCTTCAACGCCGACAGTGATTCCTTCACTCGTCCCGGTCCTCGTCTGGCAGATGCTGCAAAGGCACTGCTGGAGTTCCTGACCAACGCCGTGGCAGAGGAAACGCCCGCTGCCTAATGTAACTGGCATCGGCAAAGTGGTAAAGCCGCTTTGCCGAGTTTTGCACTCGCTCACCAGTCGAACGTCTGAGGGGCTGTCTCTCTTTGAGGCAGTCCCTTTTCTTCAATAGTATTTTAATAGTATTTTCTTCTTTGCCGGAGGTTCTCTATGCGCCGCAAGTCCTTATCCTTCCTGCTGCTGTTTCTTGTTACCCTGGGGGTGATGCTCCTTTCCGTATGCATCGGCAGTGTCAGCATTCCGCTGGGGGACACGCTGCGTATTCTGCTGGGCAAACAGACGTCTGCCACTACCATGGGTAGCATTTTGCTGAAGGTGCGTCTCCCGCGGGTGCTTTGCGTTACGCTGGAAGGTGCATCCCTTTCCCTATGCGGTGCAGCCATGCAGGGACTGCTGCGTAATCCTTTGGCAGACGGCTCCACGCTTGGAGTCTCCTCCGGCGCCTCGCTTGGCGCCGCTACGGCCATTCTGCTGGGATTCACCCTGCCAGGCTTCAGCGGCAGCGGCACCATGGTGATGGCCATGATCTTCGCCTTCGCATCCTTAGCGTTAATTTTGACCCTATCCTGGTGGCTGGATCACAGCATGGCCACCAACAGCATCATCCTCATCGGCGTAATTTTCTCCATGTTTGTTACCGCCATCATGAGCCTGTTGGTCACCTTCTCCGGGGAAAAGCTGCGCACCATTACCTTCTGGACCATGGGCTCTTTAGCCTCCTCAACCTATGACAATGCGTTGATTCTCCTTTTCTTTCTGCTGGCAGGGTGCGCTGTCCTGTTCAGCTGTGCCGGTGCGCTGAATGCTTTTTCCCTAGGGGAAGAACAGGCACAGCATTTGGGCGTTCCGGTGAAAGGCGTGAAGCTGATCGTCATGATTACCGTGTCCGTGATCATCGGCGTATGTGTGTCCATCGGCGGCGGCATCAGCTTTGTGGGATTGGTCACACCGCATATGCTGCGAATGCTGTTGGGGCCGGATCATCACACTTTGCTGCCGGCTTCCGTCTTTGGCGGCGCCATCTTCCTGCTGCTGTGCGACCTGATGGCCAGAACATTGCTTTCCCCCATTGAACTGCCCATCGGCGTGGTTACCTCCATGATTGGGGCGGTGGTCTTTGTGATCATCTTTGCCCGCACAAGAAAAAGGAGGGAAGCCTGATGCTCTCCGTCGAGAACCTTTCCGTCCATTTCTCCGGCAAGCCCATTCTGTCAGACGTGTCCTTTTCCCTGGAAGCAGGGCAATGCCTCATGCTCTGCGGCCCTAACGGAGCAGGCAAATCTACCTTGGTGAAGGCGATTTCCAAGGCAATCTCCTACACAGGAAAGATCACCCTACTGGGCAAAGACTTACAAAGCTGCCGTCACAGAGAGATTGCCCGGCATATCGGCGTGCTGAGCCAATCCGTGTATCTTTCCGACGCCTTCACGGTTGCTCAAGTGGTGGCCATGGGCAGATACGCCCACCGTTCCGGCTTTCTGGCCTCGGAGCCTGCCGATACTACCCAGCGTGTGCAGGCGGCGCTTGACATGGTGGGTTTGGCTGATTTGGGGAATCGGGTCATCACCTCCCTGTCCGGTGGAGAGCAGCAGCGTGCCTTGCTGGCACAGGTGCTGTGCCAGGATCCGGATGTGCTGATTCTGGATGAGCCTGCCAATCATCTGGATCTGCTGTATCAAAAGCAGCTTTTCGACCTGATGACCCAGTGGCGGCAGCGTCCCGGAAAGGCAGTCATTGCCGTGGTGCATGATTTGAACCTGGCACGGTATGGTGGCACACATGCGCTGGTGCTGTCGAATGGTCATGCAGCTGCCTGCGGCACGATTGACCAAGCCTTGCAGGATGATGTTTTGCAGCAGGTATGGCACATGGATGTCCGTCAATGGCTGGACACTTTGCATGACGCCTGGGGCGGAGAATCTGCCCCAAACGCTTGACAGCCCTTCCTCCGTATTTTATAATGTGATTGATACAAGTGCTCGCATTTTCCATGTGGAGCACGGTATGAAAAATAATACATTACAAGTCCTTCGCAGACAAGTATGGAGGTGTGTTCGATGCAAATCTGTCGTTTTTCCACAGCCGCTCAGGTTGGTCAGGCGGCTGCTGCCCTCATCGCCGCACAGTTGCTGCGCAAGCCGGATAGCGTGCTGGGGCTTGCCACCGGTTCCTCCCCCATTCCCACCTATCAGGAACTGATTCGCCTGTATCAGGCCGGGGTGCTTGATTTTTCTCGCGTGGTTTCCTATAACCTGGATGAGTATGTGGGCATTCCCGTGAATCATGTATGCAGCTACCATCGCTTTATGCAGGACAATCTTTTTAGCCATGTGAACGTGCGTCCGGAATGCACCCATGTGCCGGACGGCAACGCCGCCGACCTGGCTGCCGCTGCCGCTGCCTATGATGAAGCCATCCGGGCTGCCGGCGGCATTGATGTGCAGGTGCTGGGCATCGGCCGGAACGGACATATTGGCTTTAACGAGCCTGCGGATGTGTTCACCTGCGGCTGCCACGTGGTGAACCTGACAGAAAGCACCATCGAGGCCAACACCCGTTTCTTTGCTTCCTCTGCCGATGTTCCCCGGCAGGCCGTTTCCCTGGGCGTGGGTGCTATTATGGATGCCCGTCAGGTGCTGCTGATTGCTACCGGCAGTGATAAAGCGGACGCTGTAGCCGCCGCCGTGCATGGGGATATTGACCCTCATACCCCTGCATCTATCCTGCAAGCCCATCATCAGGCGATTTTCCTGCTGGATGAAGCCGCCGCAGCCAAGCTGTAACGGCAATCAAATTTCATTGTAATGAAAAAAACGGACACTTGCGTTAATACAGCGCAAGTGCCCGTTTTCTATTTGATTAGTCTTCCGCGGCCTTTTCCAAGGGTGCCAAATCAATGCCCTTCACATGCTTCAGGACGCTCAGCAGGCTCTTCAGCATGATCTTCACACCTCCCGGAATATCGCTTTCCACATTCAGCGGCAGCACCGGATCATGCACGGAAAGCCGCAGCAGGAACCAGCCGTTGTCCATGCCACCATCCAGGTCAAAGGAAATGCGCACGCCTTCCCGGTTATCCGGGGCAATGTGCCAGTTTTCCGCTGCATTGGCATAGTCCAATACATAGGAGATGGCTTCCCGACCGGTTTCCTGAAAATCTTCATCGGTGATGGTCAGGCGAATTTCGGCGCTTTCCGCAGGCTCCTTCAGGTCGGCAATCAGGCTACCCAAGGTTTTCCCTTCCTGCTTCAGCTTCATAGCACGTACGATGAGCACCGTCACCAGATACATCCCGTCGTCAAGGAAATGGTTCTCCTTCAATGCAGCATGGCCGCTGGTTTCAATGGCCAAGGGACATTCCACGCCTTCCGCATTAAGGCGAATGGCCTCATCAATCACGTTCCGATAGCCCCGCTTATAGCGATAATGCTCGCCGCCCCAGTCGTTAATGAAGGTCTTCAATCCGGAGGAAGTGACAGAATCCGTCACAATGGTCTGACCAGGCTTTTCGTCCAGCAATATGGCGGAAATCAACGCAATCAGCCGGTTCCGGTTGATCTCCCGCCCGTCTGCATCCACAATGGCGGCACGATCACAGTCCGCATCGAAAATAACGCCCAGGTCAGCCCCCACCTTTAGCACTGCCTGCCGCAGGGAGGCCATGGCCTCCGCATTTTCCGGGTTGGGAATGTGATTGGGGAAGTGGCCATCCGGTTCAAGGAACTGGCTGCCTTCCACCCATGCCCCCAGATTTTCCAGCATGGTAGCATAGAATCCGCCGGCACCGTTGCCTGCATCCACCACCACATGGAGTCCCAGCAGGGGCTTAACCATATCCGTATTCAGTCCCTTACGGATCCGTTGGCTCAGCTGCTCCATGTAGGTTGGCAAAAAGGCTTTCTCCGTAATGCTGCCGCTGAAAGCCATGCCTTCCGGCTCCAAGGTGGAGGCAGTTGTCAGCAGTTCCGCTACATCCTTTCCTTCCAGTCCGCCGCCCGGCAGGAAGAACTTCAGTCCATTTTTGTCCCAAGGATGATGACTGGCCGTTACCATCATCGCTCCATCGGGTGCAAAGGAGGGCGTAATAATGCTCATATACATGGCGGGCGTGGTGCACATGCCAAAATCAATGACTGATGCTCCGGCCCTGGAGATGCCCTCTGCCGCCGCTCTCAAAAGCGCCGGACCGGATAAGCGGCTGTCCCGGCCGATGGCAATGGTGATCTGGGTGACCGGCTTGTTCAGCTTCTCCGCCGCAAACCGGGCAAAAGCCATGCCCAAGCACTGCGCCACATGGGGCGTAAGCACTGCATCGTCTCCCACGGCCACCCCTCTTACATCTGTTCCGCTCTTCAGTTTCATCCAATCCACTGCCGCTCTCCTCCTTACCCTTCTTGATTGATATCATCCTGCAAGCCCCGCATCAGCCGATAAAGGGGCGCCATTGCCTGAAAATCTCCCTGCACCCGTTCTGCAATGGATGGTTCAAAAGCCCATGCCACCTCGGGAAACACCTTGCCGATATACAATTCCCGCGCCGCATACCAAGGCTTCAGCCTTTCCGGCAGTTTCGGCGGATACGTTATCCGCTTAAAGGATGTTCCGCCGACCGCCAGGTGCCTCTCCGGCAAGTTGCATTGATCAATGATGCCTAAAATTTGCTCCGGGCGAGCCGCCATCTTCCGGCGGAGTGCATCCATAGCCGGACGATTTTCGCCCCAGAAGCCCAGCCCCCAGCCGATCCGTCCCGGTCCCAATTCAAACCAGTAATTGACGGCCATCTCACGAGGCTCGCCTGCCCGGCGGAAAAGCAGCCACAAATGATCCCGATAGGGGCTCTTGTCCTTGGTAAACCGGGTGTCCCGACGAATCCGTGCCATGCACTTGTAGGGACGCACCTCCATGCCGGCATCAATCGCCAGCATGGCAGGGGTCAGCTCTTCAATAAACGCCGAAAAGGGCGCGACGACCTCCTGACGGTATCGCTCCCGATTTTCATCAAAAAAAGCTGCGTTATTGTGAAAACGAAGATCAAGAAAAAAACGGATCGTTTCTTCCGGGAATCCGGTAAACATGCGACACCTCCCACGGTTCCCCTTTATTATAGCCTGTTTCAGGGTTGTTTTCAAGGGGAAGCGCCTCTCTTTTTGGCAGGATGCCTGTCCAAAGGGCGGAGCCAAATTCCTTCGAATCTGATACAGAAATGTTGCAAAAGTATGACGTATATGCTATAATGCGTAACGAATCCACTATAAATGGGTCAACCCTGCCTATGAACATGTGACGGAGTGCTTTTCTTATCACAAGTTCACTTGAGTGCGGTGTTGTCCTGTGGCTTAAACGGCAAAGTGAGGTATCGGCCATGGCGTCCGACAAGGAAACTACGCGGGAAGACACAGCGAAGCGCTATATGTTCAGAGGCCTCGGGGTGTTGGTGATTCTCTTCGCACTGATCTACTGGATCGTTGCGCAGAGCTGGGCTGTTGTCACCACCACAGAGAGCAACACCGACATGCAGTATGTACTGCCCAACCTGACCGGCGGCACCGTGGTGGAGCAGCGGCTCAGCAAAAACGGCACCCAGCTGGCAGAGTTGACCCTCTACCCCAGCATTCCTCAGGCCGTGCAAGGCACCATGACCGTGCAGGCACTGGATGGAGATGCCGTGGTAGGCGCTGTTTCCTTCTCTTTGGATTCGCTGAAAAATATGGAGGGCGTTACTGCTTCCTTCAACAATGCATTAGTGAGCTCCTCCGGGGATTTGGTTTTCCGCATTGTGGTGGAACGTGAAGAGAACGACAGCTTCTTCTCCCTTTATTATTGGAAGACCATTGATACAGGCCGGTATCAGGTGGAAGCCTCTGGCTTGGATCAACTGACGGTCGGCGGCGAAGCAGTGGAAGGCCGCCTATCCTATGCCCTGTCCATGCTGCGGCCTACCAACGCCCTGCGGAACTACCTGATTGTCGTTGGTATCATCATTGCCGCCTATTTGGCCCTGATGCTCTGGACCCTTCGCTGTTGCAAAACAGGAAAGAACAACATTGTCATCATTCTTTATGAGGAAGTTAAGCGGTATCGTTACCTGATTGAACGGCTTGTATCCCGCGACTTCAACACCAAGTACCGGCAATCCATTCTGGGCGTACTATGGAGCTTCCTGAACCCCTTGCTGACCATGCTGGTTTACTACATTGTGTTCTCCACCGTGTTCAAGAGCAACATTCCCAACTTTCCTGTGTACCTGCTGACCGGTATCGTGATGTTCAACTTCTTCAGCGAAGCCACCAGCATGTGTCTGGAATCTATCACCTGCAACGCTTCTCTGATTACCAAGGTGTATGTACCCAAGTACATTTATCCCTTAAGCCGCGTCATGTCCTCCCTGGTGAATCTGGTCATTTCCCTGATTCCCCTGCTGATCGTTACCTTGATTACCGGGCTGCGGTTCACCAAGTCCTTGCTGCTGCTGCCCATTCCCATTCTTTGCGAAGCAACTTTTGCCCTGGGCATGGGCATGATTCTGGCCACCAGCAACGTTTTCTTCCGGGATACCAAGTTCCTGTGGAGCGTGCTGATTATGATGTGGAACTTCCTGACCCCTGTGTTCTACCCGGAATCCATCATCCCGGCCAAGCTGATCACCCTGTACCACATGAATCCCCTGTACCAGTTTGTGTATTTCCTCCGCTGTGTGCTGATTGATAACGTAACGCCGCAGCCAATTACCTATCTCTACTGCATTCTGAGTGCCATCATTCCGCTGCTGCTGGGGCTGTACGTATTCCGCAAGCATCAGAATCGATTCGTGCTGTATCTGTGAGGTCGATGAAACAATGAGCGAGATCATGCTTTCGATTCAGGATGTAGGCGTATGCTTCCGCATGGACGCCAACCGCACCACCAACTTGAAAGAATGGGTTGTGCGGGGATTGAAGCGGCAAAACCGAGTGGAAGACTTCTGGGCCCTGCGCAATGTCAGCTTTCAAGTCAACAAGGGAGAAGTGCTGGGACTCATCGGCCGCAACGGCGCCGGGAAAAGCACCTTGCTGAAGGTCATCTCCGGCATTATCAAGCCTCAGGAGGGCACGGTGGAGCGTGCCGCCCGCATCGTGCCTATGCTGGAATTGGGCAGCGGCTTCGACATGGAGTTGACCGGTACGGAAAACATCTTCCTGAACGGCGCCATTCTGGGCTACACCAAGCAATTCCTGGAGCAGCAGTATGACGGCATTGTAGCCTATTCCGAACTGGGGAACTTCATCAACATGCCCCTGAAGACCTACTCGTCCGGCATGCTGGCACGGTTGGCCTTTTCCGTGGCTACTATGGTGAAGCCCGACATATTGATTGTGGATGAAATTCTGGCCGTAGGCGACGAACACTTCCAGAAGAAGAGCCGTGAACGGATGATGGAGCTGATGGGGGGCGGCACCACGGTGCTGTTCGTCAGCCACAACATTGCACAAATTCGTTCCATGTGCCAGCATGTGGTGTGGCTGGAGCACGGTCATGTGAAAATGATGGGGGAAGCCCCGGATATTTGCGACCAGTACGCAAAGGAGTAAGCCCAAAGGAGGAAGGCACGGATGGAAAAAGTCAGCATTGTCACCCCGACGCACAACGGCTTTTTAACCCTGCCGGAAACCGTTGCCTCCGTTCGGGCGCAAACCTACGGAAACATCGAGTTCATCATTGTGGATGATGCATCCGATGATGAAGCTTCCCTGCAATACCTTACTTCCTTAGGCGATGATGTGCAGGTCATGCATCAGCAGAAAGCCGGGCCTGCCGCCGCACGAAACAAAGGGATCGCTGCCGCCTCCGGCACTTACATTCTGCTGCTGGATGACGATGACCTGATTGATCCTGCCTACATTGAAAAGGCAGTCGCTATCCTTGACCGAAAGGAAGCCGATGTGGTGTACTGCATGGCGGATCGCTTCGGGGCTGTCACATGCCCCTGGGATCTGCCCCCCTTTTCCCCCGTAACCATGCTGGTGGACAATGTGGTGTTCATCAGCGCCCTGTTTCCCCGCAAGCTGTGGCAGCAGGCCGGCGGCTTTGACGAAAGCATGACCAAGGGGCTGGAAGACTACGACTTCTGGCTGACCTTGCTGGAGCACGATGCCAAGTTCTTCCGCATTCCGGAGGTGCTGTTCCATTGCCGGGTCAAGAAGCAATCCCACAATGTGCAGTCTGCCGATACCGAGCAGAAGATGCGAGATAACTACAGCTACCTGTATCAGAAGCATCACAGCCTGTTTGAGCGGTATCGGGAGGCCTATGCCGCCGCCCTTCGGGAAGACTGGATTCACCTGCGTTTCGTTCTGAATACGCCGGTGGAATCACCGCCCCCTCCTCCTCCAACCTTGAGAAGCAGGCTGGGGAACGCATACAGAAGTTTATTTCCGCCTAAGCAGAAGGGAGAGTAAGCCATGGCAAGGTTAGATTTGCGCCCCGGCCACGCCAACGATACCAAAACCTACTCTGACGGCAGCATTGAACAGGAAATCCTGCGGGCCGTTTCTGCCAGCGGCGAAATGGACTGGTATGCGGACAAGCGCTGGCCCATCATCTGTCATTTCTCTCCCCTGCGTTCCAACATTGTCAACTGGTATCCTTTCAAGAAGGACGCCTCCGTGTTGGAAATCGGCGCAGGCTGCGGCGCATTGACCGGGTTCCTGTGCGACCGGGTCGCCCATGTTACCGCCGTGGAAAAGTCCGCGCTTCGCTCGGATATCAACCTGAAGCGGCACGCCGCGCAGAATAATCTGGACATTGTAGTGGACGATTTTGCCACCATGGAGTTGGCAGACAAATACGACTACGTGGTCGTCATCGGCGTGATGGAGTACGCCGCCTGGACATCTCCGGGCGAGAACCCTGCCGATGCTTTCCTCCGCAAGGCCTCATCCTTCCTGAAACCCGATGGGAAAATGCTGCTGGCCATTGAGAATCGGTTGGGGTTCAAGTATCTTTCCGGTGCGCGGGAAGACCATTTAGGACGATTCTTCGCCGGCATTGACAATTATGTTGGCGAAAGCGTCCGCACCTATTCCCGTCAGGAACTGACAGAGAAGATCGAAGGTGCCGGGCTGCACGTAAGCCGCTTCTTCTACCCTTATCCGGATTACAAATTCCCGGAGGAGATTTTCACGGATGCCTCTGTGAACGAGCGCTTCCCCATCTCTACAGATTATGGAATGGATGCCGCCCGTGTTTCCCTGTTTTCCGTGAAGGATTTCTATCAGGGATTGATGACCGAGGGCTGTGCAGGAAATTTTGCCAACTCTTTCCTGGTAGAGATCACCCTGGATGCCACCGTCCCTCCTACTCCCTACAAGTATGTGAAGGTATCCAACAACCGCAAGCCGGAAATGAGCATCTGCACCGTCATTACGGACAACGATCAGGTGATGAAGCGTTCCCTGTACGCCTGCGGTGAAACGCATATCCGCGACATCGCCCTGCTGGGCGGCCACACCTATACGGCAGAGATGCGGAATGTTGCCTGCACGGCCGTGGACAAGAATGCCGTAGTCTTCCCCTTTGTGGATGGCTCTTCCCTGCAGGACAAGATTACCACAGCCCCGCAGGAAACTCGCAAAGAGCTAGCCATGGCATGGTTCCGCTGGCTGAGGGATGCCTTGTACAGCATCAGCGACGTGCATCTGCAGGAGGAAGCGGATACTGCCTTCCAAAAGGTGGTAGGCAGCCAAGTCTGCGGTGACCCGCTGCACTGGGTTCCCTGCGGCAACGTGGACATGATTCCTTCCAACATTTTCGGCGACATGGGAAATGTGACCCTCATCGACTATGAATGGGAGTTGAACATGCCAGTGCCTGCGGAGTACAGCCTGTGGCGCTTCATGATCAGTCTGGTGTACGACAGCAATCTGCTGGATCCTTCCGAGGCTTCGGATGAGCGGCTGACAGAGCTGCTGGGCTGTTCTGTGCAGACCCTTCGCTGCTTCGAACAATGGAGCCTTGCCTTTGCCAACGACTATGTAGGGATGAAAAGCATGGTGGCCTTGTCACAGCCCGTCTATCCTTTGGATTTGGATGATGCCATCAATGCCCGGAGGCTCATTCGGGAACAGCATGCGGAGCTGCTGCAGGTATACGGGGATAAGGGCGTGCTGACCCAAACCAATCAATACCTAACCGATGCCTTAACAGAAGCAAGGAAAGGATTTGCCGCTTCTCAGCAGCAGGTGACGGATTTAACCAACAAGCTGCGCCTCATTGAGGGCAGCAAGACTTGGCGGATACGGACGAAGCTGCGCCGTATCATCAGGAAATAAAGGAGACTGTCGGATGAATACGAATCCCATGGTGAGTGTCGTTATGCCCTGCTATAACGATGGCCGCTACATTCAGGAAAGCGTGGCGTCAGTCAAAGCGCAGACCTACCCTGAAGTAGAACTGATCATTATGGATGACGGTTCTGATGATTCGCATACCATCGCCACGCTGGATGCTCTTGCAAAAGAGGATGGCATTCGGGTGCTGCACGCCTCCCACGTAGGCCCTTCCGCCGCACGGAATGCCGCCATTCGGGAAGCCCGGGGCAAGTACATTCTTCCCCTGGACGCAGACGATACCATCAATGCCACCTACATTGAAAAGGCGGTTAAGATCCTGGAAAGCCACAGGAATACCGGTGTCGTGTACTGCGAGGCCGACCTGTTCGGCGCTCAAAGCGGCAAATGGGATCTGCCTGCCTATTCCTTTGAATCCATGCTGTTTGACAACATCGTGTTTGTCACCGCCCTGTTCTGCAAAGCGGATTGGGAAAAGGTTGGGGGCTTCAATGAAAACATGAAAGCCGGCATGGAGGACTATGACTTCTGGCTTTCCATCCTGGGAGAAGGGAAAAAGATCGAGCAGATTCCGGAAGTGCTGTTTCACTACCGCATTAAGGATTCCTCCCGTACTACCCAGTTTCAGCAGGATCCGAGCCGCATCAAGGAAACCTACCATCAGCTGTTTGACAACCATCGGGATTTCATCCTTGCCCATGCAGATGTGCTGATCCCCGCCATGCGGGATGTGCTGATTGACCAGCTTTATCTGCGCCGTGTTGCCGAACAGCAGGCTGCGGAATATCGGCAGCAGGCACGTGCCATTGTGAAGGTGCGGGAAATTCCCGTACTGGGCAAGGTACTGCAGAAAATTTATCACCTATTCGTCAAGTGATTCACGCATCAGGAGGAAGCATCCATGATTATCTTCACATCTGTGTGCAGCAATTATATCCACAAGGCACGTTGTCTGGCGCAGTCGGTTAAGCAGCACATGCCTTATGCACGTTTTTTCGTCTGCCTGACGGAACGTGAAGTACCTGCCCATGCCCGCTGCAAGGAATTTGACGAAATTGTGCTGTCCAAGGACATGTGGCCGGGCAACTTCGATCACTTCATCTTCAAACATGCCATTGTGGAAGCCTCCACGGCGGTCAAGGGTGAATTCTTCCGTTACCTGTTGAAAACCTACCCCGATGAAACGGAGTTCGTTTATCTCGACCCGGATTGCTACGTGTACGACGATATGCCTGAGCTGCGGGAAAAGTTGAAGACCCGTCCCATTGTGCTGTGCCCCCATCTGCTGAAGCCCGGCAACATTCTCATGGAGCTTTCCAGCACCGCCCATGGGGTATACAATCTGGGCTTCCTGGCCGTGAATCATTCCGAGGAAGCGGTGAAGTTCATCAACTGGTGGGCAGACCGGCTTCAGAAGTACTGCTACGATGACATTCCCAACGGGATTTTCACGGATCAGAAGTGGATTGATCTGGCGCCATGCTTCTTCGATACGGAGATTTTCAAGCATCACGGCTACGACTTTGCCACCTGGTCCCTGATGGATGCCGGACTCAGTGAAAAGAATGGCCGCTATTTTGTGGAAGGTGATCCTCTGCGATTTATTCACTATTCCGGCTATGACGGAAATGCGATTGACTGCTGCATGCGGGACTGGATGCCTGCCGACGAAACCATTTTCCACGGCCTGTACGCCGCTTACAGGGAGCTGCATGAGCGCAACGATGCGGATCATATTTCCCAAACGCCTTGGAGCTACAGCAATTACGCCTCTGGGGAGAAGATCGACAACGATGTGCGCATCGCCTATCGAAACAATCTGGAGCGAATGAGTGCCGTGGCCGATCCCTTTGCCCTAAGCAATGCGGAAATGAAGAATCTGCTGACGCCTCCTCCTGCAGAGGTTGTCCCCCTGGAGCCCTTGGGCAAGCGAGCTCTGAAAGTGCTGCGGGATGAGGGCATCGGCGTGTTCTGCAAGAAAATCATCAATCACTTTGCCAATTAAGAATGCATCCCGGCTTCCGTCATACTGCCTGCTGGCAGTCGGAAACCGGGATGTCTTTTTATGCTGTTCGCCGTGTTTCAGCCCACACCAGGAAGCCGCTGAGTTTTTGCCTTTTCTTCCGTATCATCCGATTCATCATAGCCGTCATAGGGTGCATCCGGGTTGCAGAGGCTGCGATTGAAGGGAGAGCAGAACCGATCTCTGTGGGCAAAGGCAAAGTCGAAGTTGTCGGACCAGCCGGTATGTCCGGTGATAAATATAGGCTGCAATTTGCGCTGACGCAGCTTTTCCTCCAGCGCAGCAAGGGACCGCATGCCAAGCTCGTTATCCTCTGCCAAGCCGTTAATGAAGCTGTATCCCCCATCCTTGCCAAACCAGATGGTATCCCCGGTAAACAGATAGTGATCGTCAATCAGGTACACCAAATGTCCCCAAGTATGGCCGGGCACCAGGAAGCACTCAATCTTGATATCCCCGATGGTGAAAACCTGCCCATCCTTCAGGAGCACCTTGCGATTGTTGATGGTGACCATAGGCAGCTTATACAGGTGATAGCACACCTTCCGCCGCACCTCTCCCGTCAGATACCGATTTTCCACTTCTCCGATATAAATCGTAGCATGGCTGAACAGACCGGGGCTGTCTGTCTCCACAGCACCCACGTGATCCGTATCCTGATGGGTAATCAAAATGTCCCGGATCTCCTCCGTTCGGATACCCAGCCAGCCCATTTTCTCCTGCAGGCGGTCGTAATTGTAACCCGCATCGATCATGATGGTGGTATTTCCCTTACGGTAGAAATAGATGTTGGCAATCCATTCCCGGACGCAGGCCACGTGCTCGTCAATCCACCCGGTATTCAGCGGGTTGAAGATCCCCTTGCCCCGATACATCCTGCCCATGGCTTTGCGCTGGAATTCCGTTGCTTTCTTTGACATGGTCGTGCTCCTTTCCCCTTATCGCATTTATTAGTCTACACTAACCGTCGGCCACGAAAAAGACGATTCCTTCCGTCTTCGTCTCCTTCATTATAGCACAGCGGAAAAAGTAAATCAATGGCAAAAGAACGTTCTTTTTTGTTGTTATGTCCTTGACATCCCCTATTGATGATGATACATTGATAATGAATGTCACCCCAGTGACAAAGGTGAAAGGACGAGATCAATCATGAAGAAGTTGTCTGCCTTGGTACTGACTCTCCTGATGGTTCTGTGCGTTGCCATTGCCGCAAACGCCGAGACCACCACCCTGACCTATGAATCCCGCGGCGTACAGGTGCCCGCTACGCTTGTCACCCCTGACGGCTTGGATTCCTATCCCGTAGTCGTTCTGGCTCACGGTCATGGCGGAAGCCGCGAAGAGAATGTTGGCTTCGGCGCCATCGCTGATGCCCTTGCTGCTCAGGGTATTGCTTCCATCCGCATGGACTTTCCCGGCTGCGGTGAAAGCACCGAAAGCTTCCAGAACAACACCCTGACCAACATGAAGGCTGACGTGCTGGCTGCCCTGGACTATGTGAAGACCAACCTGAACGTAACCAAGGTAGGCCTGTTCGGCTACAGCATGGGCGGCCGAATTGTGCTGGAGCTGCTTGCAGAAGGCACTGCACCTGATGCTGTAGCGCTGTTGGCTCCCGCTGCTGACACTACGGACCTGAAGGGACTGTTTGGCGGCGAGGAAGGCTACGAAGCACTGCGTGCAACTGCAGAAAAGGACGGCTATGCCGTGTTCACCACCATTTATGGTCAGGTACAGGAGCTGAGCAAGGCTTGGTTCGATGACCTTGACATACATGCCGATGTGAAGGCCGAAGCTGCCGCCGCATGGCAGGGTTCTGCTCTGGTGGTGTGGGGACAGGATGACGAGGCTGTAAGCCCCTCTGTTTCCGCCTCCGTGGCTGAAGCCCTGAATGCCCAGACCGTAGACGCTACCGGCGAAGGTCATGGCTACGGCTTCTACAGTGAGGATGACACGGTTCGCAACACGGTCGCCAACGCTGTTGCCGATTTCTTTGCTGCCAACCTGAAGTAATGTTCGCCTATTGATTCCGTGGCCCCCGGAGCGGCACTCCGGGGGTTTTGTGTTGCACTCTTTTTTTCCGCAATCATCAGACCGTCAGGCGCCGCATGCGAGCCGCTTTGTCTGCCTCCGGCGGTCATTTTTGCAAAAAAGCTTGACAACCACCGTCTCATCTGCTATACTGTCCCATGTTGCTGATGAGGCAATGGCCATGGAGAGTTGGTTGAGTGGTCGAAGGCGCACGACTGGAAATCGTGTGAACGTGATGAGCGTTCCTAGGGTTCGAATCCCTAACTCTCCGCATTAAAAACCCTTGTACCGTAACAGGTGCAAGGGTTTTTTTATACTCGAATACCCCAATTTTTACCCCAAACAGGATGCACCGTCGTTTTTCTCGACCATATCC
>CAVKHY010000011.1:0-952 GCA_963656345.1 bacterium
GATGGCAGCAAGACGTTTTCAGGAAATGCTCGAAGAAACAATCAAGCTGTATCATGAGCGTAGAAAACATCTTACAGCGGAGGAGGCTGGGGCCACGCAGGAAGAAGCCACAGAAGAAATTATCAAGAAAGCGACAGAGCAAGCCTTACAGATTTTGAAGGAAATGAATGCAGACCGCGAAAGCTTCCGCAAGGCAGGGCTTACTTTTGAAGAAAAGGCTTTCTATGATATTCTGATGGCATTACGTGATCAATATAACTTTGAGTATGGCAATGACGTTATAGCGGATGGCATCAAGGTCAACGATAAATGTCGTATGCTTGCAAAGAAGATCAAGGAGATTATAGACACGAAGTCATCTTTTGCCGATTGGCTGAATAATCAGATTATTCGTGATCAGCTAAAATTTGACATTAAAGTATGCTTGATCAAAAATGGCTATCCTCCCCAGTACAGTCCCGAAGTTTTCCGCAAGGTCATGGAACAAGTTGAGAACTTTGAAGAGAATAGCTGATTCGTTCGAAACGGAGGTTAACGTAGTATACGAGGAATCTATCAAGCAACGCCTTTGCGAGTAATATTTATAAAAAAATTCTCGTGTGAGCTTGCATTTCCACTACCCGTGCGTAAGCTGTGACTCAGCCGCGAGGCACACGAATTATAGGAGGTATTCATCATGGAATGCGGAAAGCTCACAGCGAAACTTCGGGATGCGGTGCCAGTTTGCTTCATCGAGAACGGCAAGGAGGTCAAGCGCTTCAAGAACATCGAAATCCCCGACGAGATCAAGAAGTTGCCCTATCAGGGCTTCGAATTCAGCGTACCAGTTACCGGAACCATCACCTTCAAGATCATGTTCGAGGAAGGCATTCTGCCGAAAGTCTGGCCGGAAGCACGGACGCGCAAGACGCGGAAAGCCACGCCGGAGGAAGCGAATGTGACGGAACATATC
>CAVKHY010000011.1:962-26360 GCA_963656345.1 bacterium
ATCCCAGAGAAAATCACAGCCGAGCTTCAGACAGTATTAAATCAGGCAGAGGCCGAAGGCCAGCCTGTGGCGGAAATCGCCGAAGCAGCCGCGCAGGGCGCGGAGATCACTACCGAATTGAATGGGCAGGAATTGATCATCACGGCCCATGAGGCAGAGATTATGGAGGCTGCCTTCAATGTAACCGGCGAACGCCGCAAAGCGCTGGTAGAGGCCGTCAAGGCTTTCGTAGATGCGCCTGCCGTGTACCAGAACGCGCCCAGCTTCGCCTATGTCATCGGCGACTACACGGTCAGCAAGACCGGCACGGTATCCGGCCCGGCAAATGAGGCGCTCATGGCAGCGCTGAATGCGAAGGGGTTCATCATAGAATAATTCATACCAAACAAAAAACGCTCATGCCGAAGTCATCCTTCCAGGCGTGAGCGTTTTTCTTGCGGTTGTAAAGTTTTTTGCTTTCCACTTTCTTAGTCGTGGGGGAGAAGGCCCAAACGGTGCGCTTCTGATTGTCCAGCTCTTTTCGGGCTTTCTTACTGAGCTTTTCACGAGAGACAAATTTCGCCATGAGGTTCACATCCTTTCAAACATGGCAGTAGGGGTAAGAAAAAACCTGGCAAGCAAGCTTGCCAGGCGTGTGGTGGTCGCAACAGGACTCGAACCTGTGACCCCATCGATGTGAACGATGTGCTCTACCAACTGAGCCATGCGACCATAATGGAATTGGGAGAACCGATTGGCAATTTTCATTGCCGGGCAGTCGACCGATTCTTCTGGAGGAAGATGAGGGAGACCGCGGATTGATCGGAGACGGTTATGTAATCCATACAGAATGGACTACCAACTGAGCCATGCGACCATGTGTCAAGATTCATCATGTCTCTCGACAACGTAAATAATTATAGCAGAATCCTTTTAAAATGTCAACCCCTTTTTTATCCTTCACGGAAACTTCTTTGCTTCTTTGCCCACGCACGCCTATCCCCTGTGAGTTGCAAAGAGACCATTTCAAAAAAGCAAGCAAGTTCCCGTGAAGGAGTTAAGAGGATATGTTTCTTCTTGGCAGCATTCTGCCACTTGTTTACCGCAGCGAGTCGAAATAAGCCCTTGCATCTGCAGCATCCCGAGTGATCTGTGTCCTCAGTTCCTCCACGCCGGAAAAAAGGTGTTCCGGGCGTTGAAATCGAAGAAAGTCCAATCGAATTTTCTTGCCGTAAAGCATCAGGCAGGCGTCCAGCACATGAGCCTCAACGGTAATGTTGCCTTCCGGCAGGGTCGGATGCCGCCCCACATTCACCACCGCCGGATAGATCTTCTCTTCCGCAGTAAGGTAGCAGGCATACACGCCATAAGCAGGGAAAACCTTGCCTTTGGGTGGCTCCATGTTGGCTGTTGGATAGCCCATGGTGCGTCCGATATGTTTGCCATCCATGACCCTGCCGCTCATGGTATACCAGTGTCCCATGAGCCGGGTAGCTTCCGTAATCTGACCTGCCTCCAGCAGTCCGCGAATGCGAGTAGAGCTGACCGTAGCACCGTCCAATACCACGTTAGGCACAATGACTGCCTCACAGTCATGGGCAGCGCACCACCGGCGAATCGTTTCTCCATTTCCCCGGCCATAAGCGCCAAAGGTATGATTAAATCCGCATACCAGTGCCTTCGGGCGATAACGCTCAAATAAATCCTGCAAGTAGGCTTCCGGCTCCTGGGCGGCCACTTGCTTGGTGAAAGTGGTCACGCAGAGATTTTCCACGCCGAAGCCGGCCATCAGAGCTGCCCGTTCCGGCAGGGTGGTCAATAGCGGCGGTGCCGCTTCAGGCCGAAGCACCTGCATGGGATGGGGCTCAAAGGTACACACGTTCAGAGGCAGATGATATTTTTCCGCCAGATCATTGCCTGCCATCAGCAAAGCCTGATGCCCCCGATGCACCCCATCGAAGGTGCCCAGCACCAGCACGCAGGGCGATGTATTTGCAGGATCACGCAGAATTTTCATGGGTGTGTTTCCTTCCCTTCCGGTGCCAGCAATGCGCGCCAGCTTAGTTCCTTGCCTTCCCGAGCCGCAATGCCCCAAAACGCACCTTGTGCATATACTCGCACAGGCTTGCCTTCCTCCGGCGTGCCGGGGAGAATGGGCAGCTTCGCGCCATTGACCACACGCTTATACAGAGATGCCGGTACATCCACCTTCGGCATATGCCCAATGGGTGCATCCAAGGGAATCAGGTGCTCTGCCAGCTTGCCTTCCGCCGCAAGTTCCTCTGCTTCCTCCAAGGTCATGGCCGTTTCCAAATCGAATGCGCCACTCTGGGCACGAAGCAAGAAACGCATGTGAGCAGGACAATCCAGCATCTGGCCCATGTCATGGCAGATGGAACGAATATACGTCCCCCGACCGCAGCGGATGGTTAACAGGAAACCATGCTCCGGCTGTTCCTCCCCTACCTGAATGCTTTCCACATGCACCAATCGCTTAGGAACTTCTACCTCCTCGCCCTTCCTGGCAAGGGCATACAGGGGCGTTCCGTCCTTTTTGATAGCGGAATAAGCGCTGGGTTGCTGCCAAATATCTCCCGTCAAGGCTTGAGCAGCCTTTTCCACCTGCTCCCGGAGGGGATAATGGTCTCCTACAGCAATCACCTTGCCGGTAGCATCTTGGGTATCCGTCGCTGCACCGAAGGCAACCTCGGCAACGTAAGTTTTCTCCTTATCCACCAGATAATCAAATAAACGGGCAGCCTTGCCAATCATGATCGGCAGCACGCCTGCGGCTTCAGGATCCAGCGTTCCGGCATGACCGATTCGCTTCTCTCCCGTCAGGCGGCGCAGACGGCCGACCACGGCAGCCGAGGTCATGCCCGGAGGCTTCAGAATGTTCAGGAATCCGTTCATGCAGTAGCTCCGTTCATTTCATCTTTCATGGCCGCCACAACCTGGCTCACCGCCGCCTGCAAGGGCGCATTAACGGTACAGCCTGCCGCCAGCTCATGGCCGCCGCCGCCCATCATTTTGGCTACATTATCCACCGTGTAGGGCACAACGGCACGCAGAGAGAACTTCGTGTGCTCGCTGTCAAGCTCCCTTGCCATCACGGCAAACTTTGCCCCCTCTACATTCAGGCCGTAATTCACAATGGTTTCCGTATGTTCCGGCAGAGCACCACAGTCCTCCATATCCTTCCGGGTCAGGGCAATCACCGCAATGCTTCCCCCAGCCTCAAAGGTCATGGTGTCCAACGCCCGGCCGATCAGCAGCGTCTGCGCCCTGCTCCGCTGCTGGAACAGGATTCGGTTCATTTTTGCCAAGGGCAAATCGCACATTTCCAGCAGATCCGCCGCTGTACGAAAGGCCTCCGGGGTGGTATTGGTGAAAGCAAAGTTCCCTGTATCCGTCGAAATGCCGCAGTACAGGCAAATGGCGATTTCTCGGGTGATGGTCACATGAAGCAAATCCAACAGTTCACGAATAAGCAGTGCCGTTGCCGAGGCATCCGGGTCAATGTCATTGCTTTCCGCATAGCAGGGATTCGTACCGTGATGATCCACTTGCGCCGTATGGTCAGCACGGTTCAGGAGCACCTCGCTTGTACCGAGACGCGCCCCATCTGCTGCGTCCACGGCAATGGTCAGGTCGTAATGGGATGCTGCCTCTTCCGCTGTCAGATAAGCGTCTGCCCCGGCCATAAAGGACAAATTGTCCGGTATTTTGTCCTGGCAGAAAACATCCACCTGCTTGCCCAGCTGCTGAAGTCCCAGTCGAAGTGCCAGGGTGCTGCCGATGGTGTCTCCATCTGGGTTCACGTGGGAACACAAGGCGATGGTTTTCGCAGGCACAATCGCTTGAGCAACCGCCTCCGGGTCACGCTTCAGTTTCGTGTTCTTCCGTTCCATGTTCGTCAGTCCCTTCTGACTTCTGTGCATCTGCCAGTACCTTGGCAATGTGCACGCCATAGGCAATGTTCTGATCACTAACAAAGCTCATTTCCGGGCTGTAGCGAATCAGCATCTGCTTGCCCAGTGCACGGCGGATGTAGCCGGAAGCGCTCTTCAGCGCCTTCATCAGGTCATCCCGCTTATCGTCTTCCAGCACGCTGACATAAATCTTTGCATAACGCAGGTCACGGGTCACTTCTGCCCGGGTGATGGAGAAAGTGCCGGTGATGCGTGGGTCATTCAATTCCTCCCGAATGATACGATCCACCTCTCGGCGAACCTCTTCGGAAATGCGGTCGATTCTTTGATAACTCATGTTAATCCTTTCCATGGGAACCAGCCCCAAAATCCAAGCGAGGGAGGGCGAGCCAGCGTCGGTCGTCCTCCCTCGCCTCTATATCCGTTTTCAGCTGCTTACCGCGGAATTTCTTCCATCACGTAGCATTCCACGATGTCGCCTTCCTTGATGTCGTTGTGGCCTTCCAGGCTCATGCCGCACTCGAAGCCCTCACGCATCTCCTTCACGTCATCCTTCAAGTGCTTCAGGCTGCTCAGCTTGCCCTCAAACACCACCACATTGTCACGCAGCAGGCGAACCTGTGCATTCCGCTGCACCTTGCCGTCCGTCACATAGCAGCCGGCAATGATGCCTGCACCGGTGATCTTGAACACACTGCGTACTTCGGCATGACCCAAGAGCACTTCCTTGTATTCCGGCTCCAGCATGCCCTTCATGGCCTTTTCCATGTCCTCAATGGCCTTGTAGATGACAGTATAGAGGCGCACATCCACCTTTTCACGCTCCGCGGTTTCACGGGCGGAAGCATCCGGGCGAATGTTAAAGCCAATGATGATGGCATTGAAAGCAGCGGCCAGGTTCACATCGTCCTTGGTAATGGCGCCTGCGCCGGAGTGGAGCACGCGTACCTTCACCTCGTCGTTGGACAGCTTCTCCATGGCCTGCTTCACGGCTTCCACAGAGCCTTGCACGTCTGCCTTAATGATCAGGTTCAAGGTCGTCACCTTGCCTGCCTCGATGGTGGAGAACAGATTCTCCATGCTCATCTTGGCCATGGTAGCCTCACGGGATGCCTTCAGCTTATCCCGGCGTTCCTGTGCCACCTGACGGCTCAGGTGATCATCGCCTACGGCAATCAGCTCATCACCGGCAGCGGGTACTTCGTCGAAGCCCATGATTTCCACAGGCATGGACGGACCGGCCTCCTGTACCTTTTCACCCCGGTCGTTAATCAGTGCACGGACACGGCCTGCGGCCATACCGGCAATGATGTTGTCCCCCACATGGAGCGTACCGTTCTGCAACAGCACGGTCGCCAAAGGTCCGCGAGCCTTGTCCAGCTTGGCTTCAATAATGACGCCGCGGCCAAGACGATTGGGGTTGGCACGGAGCTGCAGCATATCGGCCTGCAGCAGGATCATTTCCAGCAGTTCATCCACGCCCTGACCGGTCAATGCGCTGACAGGCACGGTAATGGTATCGCCGCCCCAGTCTTCGCACACAACGCCGTACTGGGTCAGATCCTGCTTGACCTTTTCGGGATTGGCGGCAGGCTTATCCATCTTGTTGATCGCCACAATGATAGGCACACCGGCAGCCTTGGCATGGTTGATGGATTCCACAGTCTGGGGCATGACGCTGTCATCGGCAGCTACCACCAGCACGGCAATATCTGTTGCCTGGGTGCCGCGGGCACGCATGGCCGTGAATGCTTCGTGACCAGGCGTATCCAGGAAGGTGATGCTGCGATCACCCACATTCACGGTATAAGCGCCAATGTGCTGGGTAATGCCGCCAGCTTCTCCCGCAGTTACGCGGGACTTGCGGATGTAGTCCAGCAGAGAAGTCTTGCCGTGGTCAACGTGACCCATGATGGTAACAACCGGGGGACGTGCCACCAGGTTTTCTTCATCATCATCGAAGTCCTCAGCCACCAGAGCATCCTCAGCCGTCTGTTCAGGCTTCTTTTCCAGTGTAATGTCGAAGTCGGAGCAAACCAGCTGCGCCGTGTCGAAATCAATTTCACTGTTGATGGTGGCCATGTTGCCCAGCATGAACAGCTTCTTGATGATTTCGCCGGAGGGCTTGCCAATCTTCTCGCACAAGTCGCGGACAACAATGGTATCGCCGGCCATGTAGGCGTTCTCGATCTTAATCGGAGCCATCATCTGCTGAGCAGAAGGCTTCTTGATCCGGGAACGCTTGCCGCCGCGAATCACATCATCGTCATAGCCGTTGAAATTATCCCGAGCCATCTGCTTCCGGTTGCGGGTAACACGCTCCGGATCATGCTGACGGACATAATTCTTCTTATTGGGATCGTAGTTGGAAACCCGTTCCTTCTCCATAGGCGGAGTCAATTCAGGCCCACGGCTGCGGCTCATGCCGCCGCCACGGTTCATGCCGCCTTGCGGACGTCCCTGGCCAAAGCCGCCCTGGGGACGGTTCTGACCAAAGCCTCCCTGCGGACGGGCACCGGTCTGGGCACCACCGGCAGGACGGCCATACGGTCCCTGCGGACGAGGGGCACCGGCTTGACCACTGGCAGGACGGCCATACGGTCCCTGAGGATTGGCGGGGCGACCATACTGTCCTTGAGGACGGGGTGCACCGGTTTGACCATTGGCCGGACGACCAAATTGTCCCTGGGGATTGGCGGGACGGCCATACTGTCCTTGAGGACGGGGTGCACCGGTTTGACCATTGGCCGGACGGCCGTATTGTCCCTGCGGGCGTGCGCCGCCCTGTGCTCCTGTAGGCGCCTGACGAGCCGGCGAGGGCATACGAATCACATTGGCTGCAGGGCCGACAGGTTTCTGCACAATCTGCTGACCGGGACGGGCAATGATCTGACCGATGGCCGGCTTCTTGGGTGCTTCTTCCTTAGGCTCTTCCTTCACAGCAGGCTTTGCCTCTGTCTTAGCAGCATCATCAGCCTTCGGTGCAGCCTTTGCGGCAGGCTTTTCTTCCTGCTTGGGTGCATCAGCCTTCTTCTGAGCAGGGGCTTCCGCTTTTGCAGCAGGCTTCTGCTCAGTCTTTGCGGCAGGCTTTGTCTCCGGCTTCACTGCTTCCGCCTTGGGGGCATCCGCTTTCGGCTTTTCTGCCTTAGGAGCTTCAGCCTTAGGGGCAGTATCTGCCTTCTGAGCAGCACCGACCTTGCGGGCAGCTTCATCCTGAGCGCGAGCCGCTTCCACAGCAGCCTTCTCGTCTTCATCCAGCATGGTGAACGCCTTGGAGTGAGAAGACAGTACCTTCTCCTGCTCCTCACGGCGCTTCTGCGCTGCGCGTTCTTCTTCTTCTCTGTTAAAGCGGGCCTCCATCTTCTTCAGAGACTTCACCAGCGCATCGGCGCTTTCACGCATCTTGCTTGCCTTTTCCAGCACTTTGGATGCGCCTGCCGCCAGTTCTTTGGTAGCTTCCTTCTTGTTCACTCTCGTCATTCGACGCTTGCACCCCCGCAATGAATTTCCGTCTTTTATCTGTCTTTCCTCAAGGCTTTACAGCCCCGAGAGGGATCGGATCTGATCTGCCAGACCGCCGGGCGCTACTGCCATGGCAACGCCTGATCTGCCTGTGGCCTCCTGCAGGAGACCCTGCGGCAAGATGACCAGCGGTACGCCGTGGTGTTCACATGCCGCTTCATACTTCTGCCGTGTGCCTTCCGATGCTTCTCCATCCAGGAGAACCACGCCGGCTTTCTCCGTGCGAATGGCCTGCAAACAGCCATCCATGCCGAAGGTTGCCAGCCGGGCTCTGACACACAAGCCCATAAGCCCGCAAAGCTTTTTCTCGTCCACCATGCTTACGCCTCCTGGGGAGGAGGCAGACTGTTCAGCTCCTGCTGGAGCTGTGCCGCCACTTCGTCGGTAAGCTGCACTTCCAGTTGACGCTCCAGCTGACGCTGCTTAATCGCACGCTGCAGACAGGCCGCATTGCGGCACACATAAGCGCCGCGGCCAGGTTTCTTGCCTACCGGATCCATGGAAACAGATCCGTCAGGGGCGCGCACCACGCGAATCAGCTCTTTCTTGGGCTTCATTTCCCGGCACCCTACGCACATGCGCATAGGAATCTTCTTGGGTTTCATGGTGCCGTTTTCCTCCTGTCCTTCAGGGCTTATTACAGCGTATCGTCATCCTCAGCGGGCACAGTGTCTGCCATCTGAGGCTCTTCAGGCATCACATAGCTGGTGAAGCTGTCGTCGATCATCATGGGCGCATGCTCCGCTTCTGCTGCCATGTCAGGCATTTCTGCCGCCTGAGACTGGGACTTGATGTCGATCTTCCAGCCGGTCAAACGGGCTGCCAAGCGAGCGTTTTGACCCTCTTTGCCGATGGCCAGGGACAACTGATTGTCCGGCACCACCACCCGGCAGGACTTTTCGTTCTCTGCCGTGTACACGCTAATTACGTGAGCGGGATTCAAAGCATTGGCCACAAACTCTGCCGGGTCGCTGGACCACTTGATGATGTCGATCTTCTCGCCCTTCAGTTCCGTCACCACCCGATCCACACGGCCGCCCCGCTGTCCAACGCAAGCGCCCACGGGATCAATCATGATGTCGGAAGAGGAAACAGCCATCTTGGTGCGGCTTCCCGCCTCCCGGGCAATGGATTTAATGGTCACCACACCGGCAGCAATCTCAGGAACTTCCATTTCAAACAGGCGCTTCACCAAGTTGGGGTGCGTCCGACTGACCTTTACCTGAGGTGCATGAGGATTGGCAGTGGTATTCCGGTTCACCTGCAGCACGTAGACCTTAATGTGGTCATCATCATGCAGCTCCTCGCCGGGAATCACGTCTTCCCGATCCAGAATACCTTCCGTGCGGCCCAGTTCCACAAAGATATGCTCCGGTTCCACACGCTGCACCACAGCTGTCAGAATCTCGTTTTCCTTTTCAATATATTCGTCATAGATCTTGCCCCGCTCCGCTTCACGGATGCGCTGCATGATCACCTGCTTGGCCGTCTGCGCTGCCACGCGGAGGAAGCCGTTGGGCGTCACGTCCACTTCAGCAATGTCCCCCATTTGGTAGCTGGGGTTCAGCTTCTGTGCATCCTCCAGGCTGATCTGGTTGCCTGCATCCTCCACCTCGGGAACAATCAGCTTCCGAGCGTACACGTGAGCAACACCGTCATTCCGGTTCACAACCACAGCCAGGTTGGCAGGCACGTTTTCACCCTTGGTCAAATTCTTCCGATAAGCGGCCTTCAGTGCCTCTTCGATGGCACCGAACAGCAGCTCTTCGCTGATGTCCTTTTCCTTCGCCAAGGCTTTAATCGCTTCAATAATCTCAGACTTCTGAGGCTTATCGTTCTTCACGGTCTTCTTCATGCGTATCCTCCTGCACTTGATGTTTCATTTATTCGGAAAGATCCATGGACTCAATGCCTTCCATGTCCACCACAGGCTTTACCAATGCGGCGGCCTTTCGAGGAATCCGTTTTTCTCCTGCAGGCGTATCCAGCACAATGTCACCGTTTTCCAGCCCTGCCAGAATGCCTGTCATCACTTTTTGTCCATCCATGGCTTTGAAAAGCTTGACCTCAATTTCACTGCCAAGTGCCCGTTCAAAGTCACGATCTTTTTTCAAAGGGCGATCAATGCCTGGCGAAGAAACCTCCAGAAAGTCATAATCATAGCTTTCCAGCTGGGGCTGAATGGCACGATGGTAGGTTTCGCAATCGTCCATGGTGATGCCTTCAGGCTTATCAATGTAGATGCGCAGGTATTTGCCGGCGCCTTCCTTATCAAGGCACACATCCACCAGTTCAAAGCCCATCTGATCAGCCAGCCGCTTGCACTTCGGCTCCACCACCGTTGTTAGTTCCGCTTTCGCCATGGTCGCTTTTCACCTCGTGATTTCCTAAATTTTCCTGTTAACAACAGAAAAGAGGGACACACTCTGCCTTAGACAGTCAATAGGGACACGCATTCCCCATTGTCGAGCCAGCTAACGCCCGAAAGTCCTTGCAGCAGTGCCCGCTCTTTTACGTTGAACCCTTCTTTCATGGCACGCCTCGCTTCTGATGAAGCAAGCTTGCCGTGTCATCCCATCCTTTATGGTTGTGAAAGGATAGGCAGGAAAACTCACACATGGCAGTATATCACAGCTTTTCACGGAATACAAGCATTTTCCTTCACTTTTTCACCGCAAGGTGCGAAAACCCCCGATAGACAGCAGCGTCTATCAGGGGTTCATCACATTCACTTTCCGTCCCGAATCATACGACGGAAATCCTCTACCAACGTGGCCATGCTGGCGGACTTCTTGATATTGTCCGCCACAAGGTTGCAGCTGTAAAGCACTGTGGAATGATCTCTGCCACCGAAAGCCTGACCGATCTGCGGCAGGGAAAGTCCTGCCATTTCCCGAGACAGGTACATGGAAATCTGCCGTGGCACGGTAATCTCACGACGGCGGGAAGAGCCGGTAATGTCCTCCGGCGTCAGGTTATAGAAGCCACTGACCGTTTCAATAATCATATCGGCAGTGATCTGCTTGGGTGCCTTCCGTACGAAGATTTCCCGAAGGGCTTCTTCGCACAGCGCAGGGGTAATCGGCTTTTTCACCAAACCGGAATAAGCCGCCAGACGGATCAGGCTTCCTTCCAATTCCCGGATGTTGCTGTCTACCCGGCTGGCAATCAGCTCCAGCACTTCGTCCGATACCTGAATGTGATCGGAAATAGCCTTCTTCCGCAGGATGGCGATTCGTGTATCAATATCCGGCCGCTGGATGTCTGCAATCAAGCCCCACTCAAACCGGCTGCGAAGCCGCTCTTCCAGCCGGGCAATATCCCGCGGTGGACGGTCGCTGGTCAGCACGATCTGCTTATGGGCATCATGCAGGGTATTAAAGGTATGAAAGAATTCTTCCTGGGTACTGTCACGGCCTGCAATGAACTGAATATCGTCCACCATCAAAATATCCACATTGCGGAACCGGTTGCGGAACTCAATATTGCGATTCTGCTGAATGGCAGAAATCATTTCATTAGTAAACTCTTCGCTGGTGATGTACAGCAGTTTGGCGTCCGGACGCTGCTGCTGCACAAAGTGACCAATGGCATGCATCAAATGGGTCTTTCCCAAGCCCACGCCGCCGTAGAGGAAAAGGGGGTTGTAGGCCTCTGCAGGAGCCTCCGCAACAGCCAGAGCGGCCGCATGAGCAAATCGATTACTGCTGCCAACCACAAAAGAATCGAAGGTATATCGTGGGTTCAACGGCAAGAATTCCACCGGAGGCTTTGGAGGAACTACCGGAGGTTGGACAACGCCTTGGGTGCTGATTTCCTCACGAGTAAGCACAACCACCTTCATGGGGTGGCCTGCCACCTGGCTGACGCAGGATGTAATCAGGTCAATATACCGGGACAGCATGGCCTTGATATAGTTCACATCCGTGCAGAGGGTCAGCTCATTGCCTTCCAGCTTCAGCGGAGAAAGACTGGCCTTCACCCAGGTATTGAAAGATGTTTCATTCATCTCACTTTTAATGAGTACCAATGCCTTCTCCCAAAGCTCCTGCATGTCCATCATGCTCCCGCCCCTCTGCAATGTGTGGATATCGATCCTGCGGCAGATTTTCCGCATGCGCTGCGCACCCTGCTACCATCTCATCCGTCAAGCAATGATAAGCCCTGTCACCAATGAATGAAACCTGCATGACCTTTAAGCAGAACATGCGAGCCCATTTCGATGTCTTTTCCACCTGTCAGGCTGTGCAAAACTCGACTCCGAAAAAAATCGTGCTGGTCAATCATAGCATGAACCTGCGGAAATTTCAAGAGGTTCACAAAAGAAGACGCTGTGCATAACGCGAGAAGCCTGTGGAAAACTCCTCTCACAAGGCGTTGTGGTCACGTAACAAGAAGCCACAAGATTTACGGTTACATATGCATCATATACAGCGAATATGCATATTATGCACTTCTCGTGATGAAAGAAACACCAGAAAAACACAAAAAACTTTTTTGTGCAATTCGGTATTTCTTTTCTTCCCACTCTGCAAGGAATATGACGTTTCCATGTCGAAATAGGCATGATGGGTTGAATGCCCATGGAAGGAGGCGCCCGCCGTGCCGATGCATGTTACGGAGCGGCAGGTCAGGGAGATACTCAGACCACGCCTGGGTTCTGCTGTGGTGGACCAGTCTGATTTATGTGCAGGTGCTGCCAATCTTATGTGCACCTACGCATCTTATCGGGATACTTTTGAAGGAATGACCAATCAGGTGGAGCATTATTTGTTCGGCAAGCTGTACGAGCTGCTGGGACCTAACATGACGGTTCGGCTGGATAACGGAACACTGAAGCGCATCCGTATGAAGGAAATGCCGGAGCTGGCTGATGAAGCCATGGGAGCCATGTTTGAAAACATGCAAATCTACTCCGTCAACTACGCCAACCTGAAGGATTACTCCATGCGTTCCGGCTCGCTGAGCGCCATGCGGGTGCTGTACCAGAAGTACGGTGCTTTCCAGCCCGCAGAGGAACGGTTGCTGCTCAAGCGTATCATTCGAGAGCGGTATCCTCAAAGCCGCTACGAAAGCTGGCTGCCGGACGATGACTAAGAACCCGGAAGTTCCGTTTAACTTACCAATCGTCGCCCAATTAAGAAAGGAAACCATCGTTCATGAAAAAAATCATTTCCCTTTTGCTGGCTGCATTTTTGTTTACTCTGCCTGCCCTCGCCGGGGCAGAAACCGTAGCCACTTCCTTTTACCCCATTTACCTGATGGCCATCAATTTGACGCAAGGGATTGACGGGGTGGAAGTTCATAACCTGGCTGCTCCCGGCACTGGCTGCCTGCATGACTATCAGCTGCAGACCAGTGACATGAAGGCGTTGGCTCAGGCTGACGTTTTTCTCGTCAACGGCGCCGGCATGGAAAGCTATTTGACCCACGTCTATGACGCTTTCCCCAATCTGCCGGTAGTGGAGGCCTCTGCCGGTGTGGAACTGCTGGATGATGACGACATGCCTGTAGCCATCGGTGAAGGAGAAACAGAAGTAAATGCCCATATCTGGCTTGACCCCAAGAACGCCGTCATCATGGTGCAGAATCTGTGTGAAGGTTTGAGTCAGGCCATGCCGGAGCACCGTGAAGCATTTGAAAGCAATCGAGATGCCTACTGCGCCCGTTTGGAATCCTTGGACGCTGCATTGACAGAAGGATTGAAGGATCTGCCGAACAAGGACATCATCACCTTCCATGAAGCCTTCCCCTATTTTGCCAAGGCTTACGGACTGAACGTGGTGGCTGTGGTGAACAGAGAGCCCGGCGATGCCTTGTCCCCCGCCCGTCTCAGCGAGCTGGTAAAGTTGGTGAAGACGCTGGGTACACCGCCCCT
This sequence comes from bacterium, assembly GCA_963656345.1. Classification (GTDB taxonomy): domain Bacteria; phylum Bacillota; class Clostridia; order Christensenellales; family Aristaeellaceae; genus CAKUFA01. The sequence continues at coordinate 14,274 of CAVKHY010000011.1, forward strand.
GTTTGTGGAGCCTCAATATGAAGATATGGCCGCCCAAACCCTGGCTCAGGAAACAGGTGCCAAGGTCTACACGCTGGATCCCGTTGTCACCGGCCCGGAAGATGAAGCAGAGGCACTGACCTATTATGAAACCACCATGCTGGCCAATATGGAAACGCTGAAGACTGCGTTAGGGGCGCAATAAGCCCCACGCAAGGCATTCCTTTTTGAGCCTTGGTGTGCTATAATATCCGGCAGATATGCTCGTACGTTTGAAGGAGGGTCGCCTGTGTTTAACAAGCTTATGAACAACTTTTATTACGGCAAAAGCGGAAAGGGAGATTTCCGGGAACAGGATCTGCCCAAAAACCGTTGGCAGCTTTTCTGGGAAATGCTCCGCATCCGCTTTTCGGCCTTGATGCGGCTAAATCTGATGTACATGATTTGCTGGCTGCCTGCCATGGTGGTGCTGACCTTGGGTGCCATGAGTATGCTGACACAATTAACCGTGGACGAAGAACTCACCAGCGAAGTCATTACCAGTCTGCGCAACATGCTCAGCGGCATCAGCCTGACCACCTTAACCCTGCTGATTCCCTGCATTGCGATTACCGGTCCCTTCACTGCCGGCATTGCATACGTCACCCGGAACTGGGCACGGGACGAGCACGCCTTCATCTGGGCTGACTTCAAGGACACCGTAAAGGCCAACTGGAAGCAAGGGCTTGCCGTTTCCTGCATCACCGGGGTCGTGCCCTTCTTTGCCTTCGTGTGCTGGAACTTTTACGGGCAAATGGCGCAGCAGTCTGCTTTCATGGTGGTACCTCAGGTGCTGGTGCTCATGGTAGCCCTGATCTGGTCGCTGGCTGTCACTTATATGTATCCCCTGATGGTCACCTATAAGCTTCGCTTCCGTGACCTGATGCGCAACGCCCTGCTCCTGTCCGTGGCACGGCTTCCTCAGAGTGTCGGCATTCGGCTGCTCCACTGCGTGCCGATGGCCATCGCTTTCGTCGTGGCGCTCTACCAGCCGGTATATGCCGTCATGGGGCTGTTCCTGTACTATCTGGTGCTAGGCTTCGGGCTGAGTCGTTTTGTCACTGCCAGCTATACCAACGGCGTCTTTGACCGGTATATCAACAGCCGCATTGAGGGCGTTGAAATCAATCGCGGCCTGTACACCGGCTCCGATGATGACGATGAAGAGGAAGAGGATGACGATGAGCATTCCGGAGATGCTCAGGATCCTCAATAAACCACTGCCATGGAGCACGAATGGGAGAATCGTATGTACACGGGATTTGCAGAAGTTTATGATGAACTCATGGCGGACGTTAAGTATGATGAGTGGGCGGACTTTTATGTAAAGATGATGGCCGCTTTCGGCATTCGCACAGGGAAGATTTGCGAGTGTGCCTGCGGCACCGGCAACCTGACCATTCCCCTGCAGAAGCGTGGCTTCCACGTAACCGGTGTGGACATGAGTCAGGATATGCTCTGGCGTGCGGCGCAGAAGGCGCGGGATGCAGGCGCCGCCATTCCCTTTGTCCGGCAGGATATGCGGAAATTGCACCTGCACCGCCCCATGGATGCAGTGCTGGCCACCTGCGACGGAGTCAATTATTTGCTGACAGATGAAGATCTGCTGGCCTTTTTCCACTCTGCTTACAACGCACTGCGCCCCGGCGGCGGTCTGTTTTTTGACGTATCCACCCCCTACAAGCTGAAAAATGCCCTGGGCAACCAGATCATCTGCGACGATACGGAGAACATCACCTATCTGTGGCAAAATACTTTCTCTGAAAAGAATCAACAGGTGGATATGCACCTGTGCATCTTTGTAAAGCAGGAAGACGGGCTGTATAAGCGCATCGATGAGGAGCAAAAGCAGCACGCCCATGAGGCAAAACACCTGATGGATCTGATGCATCAGGCAGGGTTTGACCGCACCATGGTATTCGGTAATCGCCGCATGGAGCAGCCACGGGAAAATGAACAGCGCTGGCACTTTGCGGCGGTTCGCAGATTAGATCCGGACGGAACGGAAGGCAGGCAATAACATGCAGACAAAACTGACAGGCGACCGTGTGCTGCACATGACCCTGATGGACGGTCAGGCACGGGTGCTTTTTCTTGAAACAACCAATATGGTGCAGCATGCTGCGGATATTCACAATGCCACCCCCGTGTGCACCGCAGCCCTCGGGCGGCTGATGACCGGCACTGCCATGCTGGGCGTCATGATGAAGGGTGAAAACGAATCCGTCACCGTTACGATTAAGGGCGATGGTCCCATGGGCACCCTGGTGGCTGTGGCGAATCATGGCCATGTCAAAGCCTGTGCGGACGATCCACAAGTGGAGCTTCCCCTCCGTGCAGACGGCAAATTGGACGTAGGTGGTGCCGTAGGTCATCACGGCCGCATGAGTGTGGTGAAGGATCTGGGCCTGCGTGAGCCGTATATCGGTCAGTGCCAATTGGTCAGCGGTGAATTAGGCATTGACTTTGCCAATTACTTTACCACCAGCGAACAGCAGCCCAGCTTGGTGGCTTTGGGCGTCTTGGTCAGCGGCACGCAGGTGCTGAAGGCCGGCGGATTGCTGATTCAGCCTCTGCCCGGTTGTACGGAAGAAACCCTCAGTGCGCTGGAACTGCGCAGTCCCATGTTTGCCGACATTTCCCGTGAAATGACCATGGCCAGCATGGAGCAGCTGACAGAGGATTGGTTCCGTGGCTTGAATCCCCGACTACTGGAAGAGCAGCCGATTGGCTGGCACTGCGGCTGCGGCCGGGAAAAGATGGAAAGAGCACTGATTTCCCTCGGTGCGAAGGAGTTGCAGTCCCTCATCGACGAGGATGAAGGGGCTGAGCTGACCTGCCATTTCTGTCATGGTCAGTACCGCTTTACCACCGAAGACTTGAAGCAGCTGCTGGCCAAAGCCACAAGACCCTGACAAAGGAGATCGTTTTTGCATGAACTGTATTGATTTCGATTCCCACTTTGCGGACTATACTGCCCAATGGATGAAGGAACACACCAAGGATTACCGTAATTATGATGAGATGGAAGAGGACATGCCCAACGTGTACATGACCTTCCTGAATACGCCTGCCTCCTGGCTGCAGGGCGTGACCCCCGGCGCATACTTCACCCAGTATGAAGACGCCAAGGATTTGGTGGACTGGCTGAACGAGTATTGCGACCGAGGCATTACCGTGCCGGATCTGCTGCTGGATCAAATTCAAGCAGTGGGCAAGCCCTGCGAAAAACGGCTGGTTGCCCTGCTGAAGGATGATATGGCCACGGAAGAGGCCAAGATGACTGCCGTGGGGCTTCTGCGGGAAATGGGTTCCGATCTGCCGAAAATGCTTTACATCTCCTGGCAGCTGAACCGGAATGATCACGATGACCTGTGCGACAATGCGCTAGAGTCCTTGGAAGAGATGGGACGCTGTGCCGTTCAGCCCATGCTGGAGGCACTGCCCAAGGCCAACCGCGCCGGGCAGGAAGCTCTGCTGGATGTGTTGGCTAACTATCCCGGCAATGAGCAGGTATTTCAGTTGGCGCTGCGTCTTTTCCGTGAGAATCCCAAGCGTCGGGCACTGTTTGCCAGCTATCTGGGCAAGCTGGGGGATGACCGGGCTTTGCCGGATCTTGTGGCTGCCGCAAAGGATGATACGGTCATGTACCTGGACTTCATTGAGCTGCGCAACGCCATTGAGGAACTGGGTGGCACCGCCCCTGAGCGGGAGTTCGATGACGATCCAACCTATGACGCCCTCTTCGGAACAGACAAATGAATGCAAAAACTGCGAAGGATTTTCTCCCTCGCAGTTTTCTTATACGAAACTTTCATCTTTACAGAAGACCGGCACAAAATCCTCCGATGCAGACTCCGGCTCCTGCAGGTAGCCTGGCAGCCCCAAGGCCAGCATATGATCCCGCACCCGGCGATACTCCCTGTCTGTAATAGGACGCGTTAGCCCCGGGATGGAAACATGGTTGCAGGGAATGTATTGGCGCATGAGACTCACAGGAATCCCGGCCGGCAGGGCTGTATTCACCCAGTCCAGCAAAGCGCAGCTTTCGCTGGTGCACCCCGGCAGGATCAAGTGCCGAATCAGGGTGCCCCGCTGCATGATCCCGTTTTCGTCATATTGAGGCAGACCGGTCTGCCGAACCATTTCCTCAATGGCAGCGCTGGTCACGGTAAAATAGTCCTCGGCCTGGGCACAAAGCTTGCCCATCTTGGGAGAATAATGCTTCAGGTCGGGCAGATAAACATCCATCACCCCGTCCAGCATGCGGAGGGACGATACCGTTTCATACCCGGAAGTGTTCCACACCAGGGGCACAGGAGGGCGGTAGAGCTCCAGCGTGCGAAGAATCTGCGGAATATAGGGGGTGGCCGTAATAAAGCTGATGGTCTCCATACCCATATCCACCAAGCGGCGCAGAGCATCTGCCAAAGCTTCCGGCGTGAAAAAGCGACCGGCGTTTCGGTGACTGATATCCGCATTCTGGCAGTACACGCAGCGCAAGGTGCAGCCGCTGAAGAAGACTGCGCCTGTCCCTTTCTTGCCGCTGATAGGCGGTTCCTCCCACAGGTGAGGAGCAATGCGGGCAATCAGCATGGTTTCCGGCAGGAGGCAAAAGCCGAAGCCTTCATCGGCTGTGCGCCGGGCATGGCACTGTCTGGGGCAAAGGGTACAGCTTTCCACGAATGCATCGACCTCTCTGGCTTTACGGGATATTAAGTATTGTAGCACGGGAGCAGATGCAACACAAGAGCAAATGCACTCACGCAAACGTCTGCTTGTGCAGATGCTTTCCATAGAAAATCCGCCGACGGAGGATTTTCTCTTCATTCTCCATCGGCGGTTTGCTTTTATCCAATATGGGTATTGGTGTTCCAGCTGACCGGCTGTTCCTGAGTCTGCAGCTGCTGCACACCCGGGGCAACGATGTATCCGTCCAGATACAATTCGAAGCCGAAAGTAACGAACACTTGTGCGATGTCTTCATACAGGGCACACAGATGCCTTGCTGCATGGGCCTCCGGACTGCCGAACTCGCCCCGAACCATCTGGGCAATATCTTCGCACCCGATGTAGGGATAATTTTCAAAACCGAACCGTGAAATAAACCGTGCTGTGTGCGTACAATCTTCAGGCAGCCTGAGCCGTGTCGAAACACCCGTCAGCCAAGCATCCGCCTCATCAATCAGCTTGATGCACCGCATTTTTGCCGCAGCAGGCAGTACAAAAGTGTCCCGCTGGATCGGCTGACTCATTTCGTTGTACAAGGTGATCACAAACCGATCATCATGATAAAGCGTTACGGAAAAACCGCCGTCCTGTGGGGATCTTTTGCACGTCAGAGGGCAATACGCATAATGGAAAACAGCTGTCACATCAGGACGCGGAATCATCCGTACTCCCCTCCATTTCGTAATGATTGTAACAAATATGATACCCTTTCTTTGCTTCTTCGTCAACCTTTTTTCATGGATTTTTTCGGTTTTTCCTAAATCTCATTCTTCTAATAAACAGACCGAAGTCTCTTTCTTGGGCGTAGAAAATGCCGCCCGACGAGAGCCCGTCAAGCGGCAAAGTGTCATTCCAGACCAAAGTCTTTAATTGAAGCCCACAATCTTCTGACTGATTTTGTAGCCGGTAATGGCTACATGCCGTCCCCATGCGCCGGGCAAATGCAGCAGCCGTCCAAGCAAACGCCGGTAGCGAAGGTTCCGGTACAGGTTGGGACGTTTTTCCTTAATGAACGCCCACAGTTCCTCTTTCTTCTGCAGGTTTTCCGGGGTTTTGCTCTTAATAAGCAGCACGGAAGATACGGTAGTGATAATCTCCAGGTAATTCCGCATATACCGGCGCTTGTGCACATTCTCCACCGTGTCAAGATCCACGCATTCCACCAGCAGACGATTCACCAGCAAGGCCTGATCGATTCGACGAATCATCACGGCTTCCTGTACGGACTGATCATCTCTGCCGATGAAGTAGTGGTACAGATCTTCGTCCAAATAGAGCATCTTTTCCACCATGGTCATGGGCTGATAAACATACAGTTCATCCACGTAGAAGGTATGCTTGGGAAGAGACAGGCCACAGTCCCGCAGCAACTGAGTGCGGTAAATCACGGAATGCATGAGCAGGTAGTGCCCCAGCCCCAGATTGACTTCATCCCAGCCAAAAACCCGATCCACCGGCAGATCCTTGCGATACTGCATCACATGCTTATGCTTTGCGCCCACTTTGTCATACACGTAATTGCAGATCAGGGCGTCGATTTCTTCCCCGGCGTTTGTCATTTTCTTCAGGCGTGCCAATACCCGGCGGAAACTGTCCTCGTCCACCCAATCGTCCGAATCCACAACCTTGAAATACTTACCGGTTGCATGGGCAAGGCCGCACATCACCGCATCCCCATGGCCGCCGTTTTCCTTGTGAATGGCACGGACGATGCCGGGATATCGCTGCTGAAAATCATCGGCAATCTCTGCCGTCCGATCCTTGGAGCCGTCATTCACAATAAGAATCTCCACATCCTCGCCGCCGGAAAGCAAGGTCTCCACGGCATGATGCAGGTAGTCCTGGGAATTATAGCTGGGAATCGCAATCGACAGTAGCTTCATGGCACATTTTCTCCTTCTTATCGCTCAGGCGCTCAGTAGAGGGTAACCTCCGCTTCATCAGAGAGCACCTCAATGCGGGCGTTCAGCTTTTCCTTGCAGCGCTCTGCATAAATATCATAGGCAATTTCGTTATACAGGTCGTCCGTCAGATCCCCTATCGTGTCATCGCTGGCCTTGCGGGTGTCATACTCTGCCTGTACATCCTCGGCCGTCACAGGGCAATCCTGGGTCAACCAGGCGTAATACAGCATGGTAGCGTACTGGGTGCGGTACACATCAATGTAGTCCTGGGCTGTAACTCCCAGCATTTCTGCATAGGCGGCGGCATAGACGGACAGAGCGTCCGCATCGTCTTCCTCAAGCTCCAGGGTCTCGTTCAGGGTTTCTTCCACCTGCTTCAGGGCGCTTTCATAGGCAGCCTGCCCCTGCTCGGTGCACCAGGTTTCGATTTCCTCACTGAAATCATAGCAGCCCTGAGCACGCATGTCCTGCTCCACCAGCAGGTTTTGAATGGCTGCCGTCAAGGCAAGGTCTTCCACATAGGCCTTCTTTGCCTCGTCCGTAATATCATAACCGACTTGTGCATAGGCCGTCAAGTAGTCATTCTCCACCTGGGTGTAGGTGGAGTTCATCAACTGCTCACCGTTCACCAGTGCAATCACGTAATCCGCTTCCTCCGTGGTATCCGTGGCGGTGGCCACATCCTCGGCAGCGGCGCAGGAAACAAGCAGCAGCAGGGTCATCAACAGCGCAATCAGTTTTTTCATGGTGATTTCCTTTCTTGCACGTACTCAGGCGATGCCACACCATTCGATAATGTTTTCGACTGGTGTGGCATTGCCTGAGGCTGGTGATAAAGAAATGCGCCCGAGGGGAGGCGCAGATGCTCCTGATCCCTCGGGCGCAAGAACCATTGGAATTAGTAGCTCAGACCGAAGCCGGAGACATACAGGTTGCCGTCAGTATCCTTGTAGGCATAGCTGCCGGAGGGAGACTGAGCCAGCACTTCTGCGGACATGTACTGATCCTTGTCATAGCCGGGCACGTCGTTGGGAGAGGCGCAGATTTCAGCAACCGTGCCATCTTCCAGGGTGGTCTCGGTCAGGGCAACAACCGCTTCGCAGGCAACCATGGTCACAGACAGCTTGCCGGTGGGGTTGTAGTTGCCTACAATCACGTCCACCTGAGCGCTGTAAGCGTTGGACAGAGAAGCAGCGGAAGTGGTGTACTGAGCCAGCAGAGCATCACAGTAGGGCTCCAGGTTGTCCAGGATCCAGGGGCTGGTGCACACGATGGTAGCCACGACCTTACCGCCGTTGGCATGTACCTTGTCAGCAGCCTTCTGCAGCTTCTTGATGCCTTCAACCGTGGTAACCTCAACCATTTCACCGGTCTTGGTCTGTCCACCAGCACCGAATGCAGCAGTGATGGAGTCGGTTGCTTCAGTCAGCTCGCGCTGTGCAACTTCATAGCCATCCACCAAGCTCAGCACGGCCTCCGTCTCGGAAGCGCCAGCCTTGTTGGTAGCCTTAGGCTCAACATAGAAGTAAGCAACGTCGCAGTCATTGACATTATCGACGATTTCGAAGCCCTGAGCAGTGAACAGTTCAGTCAGAGCAGCCAGAGTGGTTTCGCTCTCGCCGGTGCCGGTGTAGGAGCCGATGTAGAGCTTGGTGCCATTGTCCTTGGTCAGGGGCAGGGCGTTCTCGTGGTTCTTCATCAGCACGGTAGCCTTCAGGTGCAGTGCATAAGCCTGCTCGTGAGCGGTTTCCATGTCGGTAGCGCGAACTTCGTCAGCCTTCTCGTAATTCAGATAAGGATTCTCAAAGCGGCCCTGCTTGAACAGAGCGGTAGCACGGTTCACGTTTGCACGATCCAGGTCAGCCTTGTCCAGGATGCCCAGTTCCACAGCAGAGATGATGTACTCAGGAGCCAGTTCAGCGCCGATGGCATCAGTACCGGCAGTAATCAGCAGAGCAAAGCGCTGAATGCTGGTCATGCTTTCCACGCCATAGGTCTGGGTAGTGGTGATGCCGGAGTCAGAGTTCACGAAACCAGTGAAGCCCATGACGTCACGCAGCAGGGTGGTGATGATTTCAGAGTTGTAAGCGGAGCCGAGGCCGGCCACATTCACTTCATGACCACGATAGGTCTGGGTCACAGAACGGGCGTCAGAAGTATCGCGGGAGTAGCAGGGCATGATGGCGCCAACGCCGGCGTCAATTGCAGCCTGGAAGCCAACCAGCTGATACTTTTCCAAGGAACCCTCGGTGGGATACAGACGATACTGACCCTGAGAAACGTGAGACTCAAAGCCGTTCTCGGAAGCGCCGTCGCCGGGGAAGTGCTTAGCAGACAGCACAACGGAGTTCTCGTTCACGCCATCGGTGCCATCCTGATAGCCATCCACCAGAGCGGTGATGATGCCAGCGGTCACGTCAGGACGCTCGCCGTAGGTGCCGGAGTTCCGGGGCCAACGGGGGTCAGTTACCAGGTCGATCTGGGGACCATACATGAAGATGATGCCTTGTGCGCGCCACATTTCACGGTCAACCTGTGCGTAAGCCTTGATTGCGTCATAGTTGCCATCACCCAGCACTGCAGCAGCCATGCCCAGAGAGTCAGGGAAGCCGGCGGAGATGGGGTTAGAAATCAGGGTTACAGGAATTGCAGGAGTGCCTGCCTTAGCAGAATCCCATTCTGCATAAGCGGTGGTCACGTTGTTGAACAGAGCTACAACGGAAGCATCATAGTTCAGGCCGCCGCGATACACACCGGCACGGATCTTGCCGATGGACAGCACCTGATCATCCAAGCCTGCAAAAGAAGATGCGTTCTGCTGAAGAGCGTTCAGGTTCGTGGTGGTCTCGCCTTCCGGAATAACGGTCATGACCTTCGCCGGATCGATGGTGCCATCCTCATTCTTCACTTCGGCAAGCGTCTTGGAAACAGGCATTGCATACAGGGCATTCAGCACGAAACCGGCCTGCTCGGTCAGGGTCATCTTGCTGACCATGTCCTTGGCACGCTCTTCAGCGTCCAGGCGCCAGTCTTCGAAAGGATCCAGCTCATGGTTGTTGTTGGAGTCCTTGAAGTACTTGCCGTCCACCTTCAGCACGCCCACGGTGGTCACGCCAATGGTAGGTTCGCCTTCGCCGTTTTCAAAGTAAGCGGGCTCCAGATAGGTCACAGTGGGATCAACCTCTGCTGCATCGTAGGGAGCAGCAATGTACTCGGTCTCGCCTTCTGCCAGGGAAGCAGGCATAACGCTCAGCAGCATCATGCCAGCCATGATCGAGCTCAGAATTCTCTTCATGATTCAAACTCCTTTTCCCTTGTGTCTCTTTCAAGCAACAAGCTGCCGCGCGCCAGCAACTTGTCATTTGTATAAACATTATAAATGATTTTTCTTTTCTTGTGAAGTAGGTTGTCTTGAATGCCCAATCCCCTGACGCTAACGCATGGTTGCCGCATTCACGTCATTTTTTTGTCGTGTGCGTGTGCGCTATGTACAAAAGCAGGGTGTTCTTGACCAAATTGCAAAGGTTTTTCATGGGCAAAAGAAGAAGTCTGCCGCATTCCTGCAACAGACTTTGGTATGTTTTATGCTGTTTCCTGCGCCGGCGGGTGAAGAATGGCCGTGAGCTTGAAAATATGTCCTTCCGTATCCACAGAGACCGTGCCGCCATAGCGTTCGGCAATTTCTCGAATGGAGCGGAGACCGAAGCCGTGCCCGGTGCCGCTCTTGGTGGTGACAGGAATGCCGTCCACCATCACCAATTCATCATCAAAGAAGTTTTCCACATGGAGCACCACCACGTCTCCCCGGTTCACGGCCTTCAGGGAGATCATCCGCTTTTCCGGATTCTTCACCTTGCTGCAGCTTTCCAGCGCATTGTCCAGCACGTTACCGAAAAGGGAGTAAGTCTCCATTTCACTGAGGAAATCAAACAGGGTGCCATCAATGATATAGGAAAACTTCACACCGCTGTTCAGGCAGAGAATGTTCTTCTCCGTCAGTACCACGTTAATGGCTTCATTGCCGCAGTCCACCACGGTGCCATACTCGTCAATGGAGTCCTGCAGGCGATCCAGATATTTTTCAAAGTTCTCCTTGCCGATTTGGGAACGGATGGCCTTGATCTGGTGCTTCAAATCGTGACACTTCACCTGCAAGGAAGTAATGCCGTCCCGGCTGACCTGATAGTAGTGAATCTTGTTGTTAATGAAGGCCTGCATGCTTTCATTATCCCGTTGGGCTCGATCCCGCTGAGCAACCAGTGCCAGAACGCTCAGGTTAGTCGCCGTGTACAGCAGAGCACAGAAATAGTACAGGAAAAAGCCTTGGGGCGATGCGGTAAACACCGTGCCGCAGAATTCCAAGCTGGCCTGGCAAGCGTAGAAAACCACAGCCGTGGCAATCATGGGCTTGAGGGGAATATCCGCCGATTGCAAAATGATCTCCCGCATGAAGTGGCAGCAGGTAAAACACACAACAGCATACACCACATAGGACACCACAGCGCCCACAATGGAATACCTGGACCATACACTGCCAATGCCCAGCAAGGTTGTGCCATAGCTCGCCGTTTTGAAAATATTCCAGGACAGTTTGAAAATGGTCAGTGCCAGCAGATCAAGATACAGCAGTTCCCCCTGGTTGGTCTGGTAACAGAAGCCATACCCTATCATAAAAACCAGACCCATCAGCAGGGTATAAATACCGTAACCGATTCCCTGCGCCACATCCCCTACCAGCAAGGTATCCACAATCGTACGCAATCCCCAGCTGATGACCGCCATGCCAACAAAGGACAAAAATACCCGTGGAAAGAAGTTTTCTTTTCTGCGCAGATTGCTCATCACCAACAGCAGCAGAAAGAAAATCAGTGCCGTGGACACCCGGTGATCAATATTTTGGATATACCAGTAATCCTGGGTCATAAGGTCTCTCCCAAAAAATTTGAAAAATGCTGCATAATTTCTTTTCGGTGGGATTTGGACACGGCAATCCGTGTGCCGTCAATGGTTAAAGAATCATTGGAGGCACTCTGCACATACCGCAAATTCACCACAAAGGAGCGGTTGCACATGATGAACCGCTTGGGATCCAGCTTTTTGATCACATCCGCCAGTCTCCCGCGGACATTGTACACATCCGTCACCGTGTGGTACACCAAATTGTGATCAAAAACTTCCACATATTTGATGTCATTGGTGGACAGGCTGATGATCCCGTCCCCCGTCTTAATGGCAATCTGGCTGCCTGAGGTATTCTCCAGCCTGCCGATAGCCTTATCCAGCACGTAATTGATGGAGAACTGATCTGCCGGCTTCACGATAAAGTCCAGCGCATCCACCTCATAGCCCTTGATGGCAAGCTGTGCCATGGCCGTGACAAAAATCAGCACCGAGCCGGTATTGATTTTCCGCATGAGCCGCGCCACCTCAAGCC
>CAVKHY010000011.1:26370-35664 GCA_963656345.1 bacterium
GCCCATCCAACTGATCCATACGGATATCCATGAAAACAATGTCATAGTTTTCTGTGCTGCGGATGAAGTCAAGGGACGAATTAAACACACGGATCATGCAGGCACGATCACTCCGATGAAAATAATCCGTAACCAGTGCATTCAACGCCGTGGAATCCTTTGGGTCATCATCGACAATCGCCAGCAGCAGCATGACGTTTTCACGCTCCCTTGAAGTGGTTTCAGAACTCCCTTTTTTACATCATACCATACTTTCGCTGTTTCAACAATCTTTTTTCAGGCAGGAATTTCTGACCAAATGCAGCAAATCGGTCAGCGTCTTCCCTGCTGTCAAAAATCCGACAACAGCCGTTCGCTGCACTGAAGTGCTGATGCAATGACCTGATCCATATCGTAGTACTTGTAGTCCCCCAGTCTTCCGCCCACCACCAGCTTGGGATTTTCATCCGCCAAAACACGGTACCGGGCATAGAGGGACAGATTTTCCTCGTCGTTCACAGGATAGTAGGGTTCATCGCCGGGCTTCCATTCGGAGGAGTATTCTCGGCTGATGATGGTCTTGGGCAGATCGTTGCCTTCCTCATCCTTGCCAAACTCAAACCACTTGTGCTCAATGATGCGGGTATAGGGCGTTTCCCGGTCGGTATAATTGACGGCAGCATTGCCCTGATAGTTTGGCATGTCCAGCAGCTCCGTTTCAAAGCGGACAGACCGATAGTGGAGATACCCCAGCCGATAATCAAACAAAGCATCCAAGGCGCCGGTGTAAATCACCTTCCGTGCAAGGCTGTCCAGCTCTTTACGGTGCGTCAGGTAATCCGTGTTCAGCCGAACTTCAATGCCTTTCAGCATGTTGGCCACCATTTGGGTGTAGCCGCCCACAGGAATTCCCTGATACAGGGCATTGAAATAATTGTTATCAAAGGTCAGCCGAACAGGCAATCGCTTGATGATAAAGGCAGGAAGCTCTTTGCAATCACGTCCCCATTGCTTTTCTGTGTAGCCCTTGATCAGCTTTTCGTAAATATCCCGCCCCACAAGAGAAATCGCCTGTTCTTCCAGGTTGCGTGGCTCCCCGGTAATCTCCTGACGCTGCTCTGCAATCTTCGCCGCCGCTTCCTCCGGGGTCACCACGCCCCACATCTTGTTGAAGGTATACATGTTGAAGGGCAGAGAGTACAGCTCCCCCTTGTAATTCGCCACAGGGGAATTGGTGAAGCGGTTGAAATGTGCAAATTGGTTCACATACTGCCACACCGCAGTGTTATTGGTATGGAAGATATGTGCACCGTACACATGAACATGGATGCCCTCCGTCCGCTCCGTATACACATTGCCGGCAATATGGCTCCGCTTGTCAATCACCAGCACGCTCCTGCCCTGTTCCGTCAATTCATGAGCCAGCACAGCCCCGAAGAGACCGGCACCCACAATCAGATAATCGTACATAAGCTTCTCCTTTCCCAAGGTCGAAGGAAGTATGGTTGTGCATGATTCCGCTTTGTCGGAATAAAAAAATCCGCCTGCTGTTATTGTACAACAGGCGGACAATGTTTTCAAGGATTACTCAGCGCGCTCGAAGATATAAGCGAAGCACACGTCGCCTTCCTTCTTGGCTACGTTGTCATCAGCATAGCAGAGGATCAGCTGGCCATTGGTGTTGAGGCCAATGTACTTCATCTCGTCCATGTCTTCCACAGCCACACCGGTGAGGGTAGCCCAGTACAGGGTTTCGTCTTCGCCCTTGATGTGGGTCTTGGCCGGTCCAATGTTGAAGTCGCCGTCGTTCTCGCCGCGGACAACGTTGTTGGGCCACTCATCCCAAGCGGTCTTCAGGGTGTACACAGCTTCGTCGCCGGTAGCCACAGCATCCACAAAGGTCAGGGTGCCGGTCATGTCATACACGTGAGCGTGAATGTAGGAAGCCACATCCACCATGGTGCCCAGCTGCTTGTCATTTGCGCTGCCGTCCAACACGGTTTCGATGGTCAGGGTTGCGGCATTTTCCACGGTCAGGGGAATCAGGCCGGTGGTGGTCAATTCATTCTCTTCAGCATAATCTTCGCCGATGTATGCAGCAACCAGCACCCAGTTGCCTTCCCAGGCAGTAACGTCCTTCTCACGGTCGAAGGTCATGACTTCTTCCGGATCGGAGCTCAGAACCGCAGCAGCGTCAGCCAGTGCGATGCAGGGAAGCATCATCACAGCCAGGAGCAGAGCAAGGATCTTCTTCATTGTGGATACACACTCCTTTTTCATTGGATTGTGCCCGGCAACATTGCCAGGCAGCACCTGTTAAGCGGATTATACCATACTTCTGCATGGAAATGCAAAAGAATTTTCAAAGGGGATTACACTCCAGAGTAGGCAGAGAAGCCGCAGTCGATAGGCAGCACCACGCCGGTGATGGCGGAAGCAGCTGCATCGTCCGTCAGGAAGAACACGCCGCCCAGCAGTTCCTTGGAGTCCACGAAACGTCCCATGGGCGTGCCGGCCAGGATCTTAGCGCTGCGGGCAGTGGGGGTGCCATCCTCGTTGAAGAGCAGCGCACGGTTCTGGTTGGAAACCAGGAAGCCGGGAGCAATGGCGTTGCAGCGGATGCCGGTACCGGCAAAGTGGGTCGCCAGCCACTGTGTGAAGTTGGAAATGGCAGCCTTTGCGCCGGAGTAAGCGGGAATCTTGGTCAAGGGGGTATAAGCATTCATGGAGGAGATGTTCAGGATGCAGCCGCTCTTGCGTGCCACCATGTCCTTAGCGAAGGCCTGGGTAGGCAGCAGGGTGCCCTGGAAGTTCAGCTTGAACACGAAGTCCACACCGCTCTGCTCCAGGTCGAAAAAGGTCTTCTGGCCTTCCTTGGCTTCGTGCTGATACTCGTTGTCGGTGGTGGCACGGGGATTGTTGCCGCCGGCACCGTTCACCAGAATGTCGCAGGGGCCCAGATCAGCCAGCACCTGCTGATGCACAGCTTCCAGCGCTTCGGGATCCAGCACATTGGCCTTGTAGCCCTTGCAGATGTAGCCGGCAGCGGTCATTTCATCGGCCAGCTTCTTCACTGCTTCCTCGTTCAGGTCCAGAGCGGCAACCTTAGCGCCGGCCTGTGCATAAGCCCGAGCCATTTCGCCGCAGAGCACTCCGCCTGCGCCGGTGATGACAACAACTTTACCAGCAAAGCTTACGTTCAAAGGCAGTTCCATGATTCATATCTTCCTTTCGATCTCTGTTTTTGCGCACATGTTCAGCACACATGCATCTATTGAAGGAGGCTGGGCGGTCACTCCAAGGTGCCGCCGTTGGCCTCAATCAATCCGTTCAGGTAAGCGTTGCCCAGAGCACGGTCATACAGACCATAGCCGGGCTTTGCATTGGAGCCCACCTCGCCCCAAATCATGCGGCCGTGGTCAGGACGGAAGTAGCCGTCAAAGCCGGTTTCCACCAGTGCCTTTACGATGGCGTTCATGTCCAGGCTGCCATCCTTGGTCAGGTGGCCGGACTCCTCAAAGGAGGTGTCAGGCAAAATGCGGACATTGCGCAGGTGCATGAAGCCGATACGCTTCATGGCGGAATACTTCCGGGTCAGCTTCGGAATGTCATTCTTGGGAGAGCAGCCCAGAGAGCCGGTGCACAGGCACAGAGTGTTGGAGGGACTGTCCACAATGGCCAGATACCGGTCCAGGTTTTCCTCGCAGGTGATCACCCGGGGAAGGCCGAAGATGGGATAGGGCGGATCGTCAGGATGCAGTGCCATCACCACGCCGCACTCCTCTGCCACGGGAATGACCCGCTTGAGGAAGTACTCGATGTTGCTCCACAGGCCTTCCTCACCCAGTTCACCGTAGGCACGGATCAGGTCGCGAACCTCGTCCTGAGTGTAGCTGGAATCCCAGCCGGGCAGATGAATGTCATCCTTCAGGGGATCCAAGTCCCGCATCTGATCCCAGTACATCACCAGAGAGGTGGAACCGTCAGGCGCCATCTTGTCCAGCTGGGTACGGGTCCAGTCGAAGACAGGCATGAAGTTGTAGGTCACGCACTTGATGCCGTACTTGGCACAGCGGCGGATGGATTCGCAGTAGTTGTCAATGTGGCGGTCACGCTCAGGCAGGCCCAGCTTGATTTCTTCCGTCACGGGGATGGATTCCACAATGTCGAAGACAAGACCCTTGGCGGCGCACTCGTCTACCAGATGCTTAATGGACTCTTCCGGCCACACTTCGCCGGGCTTCACATCATACACGGCAGAAACGACAGAACGCATGCCGGGAATTTGACGGATCATGTCCAGGGTCACAGGATCGCTGTCACCATACCAACGGAAAGAACTTTTCATGCTCAGTTAGCTCCTTTACTGAATCGGTTTATTTGCAACATCGTCCATGGTCTTGTAGGCTTCCATGGATTCCTCCAGGGTCATGCCGGCAGCAATGGCCTTCTTACGGGCGCCGTTCACAGCCTGGATTTCCTTCATCTTGGCACCGGTCAGGGTATAACCCTTCATGGCGATCAGCGTAGCCACCCATGCGATCATGGGGATGATGCAGAACATCACAATGACAGCCACCTTGATACCGGCAGAGTAAGGCGTAGCGTCGGTAGGCAGCTCATTCAATCCGGCAAAGAGGAGGAAGATGAAGGCAACCAGCGTCTGCGCCAGGGAAGAAACCAGCTTATCGATCAGGGAGAACATGGTACCCATGATGCCGGGAATGTACTTGCCGCTGCGGTAGGTCTCGTAGTCGGAGCAGTCAGCCACCATGGGGATAGGCATATCAGCCGTGGCATAGTAAGCGCCATAGCCCACACCAAAGAAGAGAATGAACAGGATGGTGTACAGGTTCACGCTTCCGCCGCCATTGAAGGGGAAGGAAAGCATCCAGTCAGCATTGCCGTACTGGCTGAGGATCAGCAGCACCAGCACGCCCACGTAGCAGATCAGTGCCACAGATACGTACTTGGTCAAGGATGCCTTCTGACCTTCCTTCTGAGAAGTGCGGACGGACAGGAGGAAGAACGGAACAGCGAAGACATAGCCGAGAACCATCATGGGCAGGTACAGGGAATTGTAGTTGCCCATCAGGATGCCGTAGAGAGCCAGCAGCACGGTGGTGTTGGTAGCAATGGCCAATGCCAGCTTGCAGCCTGCGCCGGCAACCATCAGCCGCTGCATAGGCTTGTTGGCCTTGATGATGGCCGCATACTCGGAGATTTTGACCTTCTCCTGCTTGTTGCCGCCGATGCCGTAGAACTCGGGGCGATCCTTTTCAGCAATGCCGATGATGGCCAAGATGGTCAGCAGCACGGAGATTGCAATGCCGATGGGGGTGATGATGCGGTACAGGGCAGGATCGGCATAGCCGGAAGTCACAACCACACCGTTTTCCACCACGTCGAAGTTCTTCTTGATCAGAGGAATCATGAACTGCATGATGCCCATGCCGGCAAGAGAGCCGATGGTATTGAAAATGGTGAACAGGGGACGCTGGCTTGGATCGTTGGTCAGCACAGTCTGACCGGCGCGGGTACAGCTGGTCTGGAAGGTGTAGCCGATGACCCAAATGAAGTACACAAGGGTAAAGAGGATGTAGCGCATCGCCATCTGGGTCTCAGGCACCAGAGGCAGCAGGCAATACAGAGCAATGACGCTGAGCGCCATGATGACACTGCCGATGATCATGAAGGGGCGGAACTTACCGATCTTCGTGTTGGTGCGATCCATGAGGGCACCGATGATGGGGTCAGTAACAGCATCCGCAATACGCATAACCGTTACCATGATGGAGGCGAACATGCCCAGCTTCAGCACGCTGGAGCCGAACTGTGCCACGTAGGAGAGAATCAGTACGAAGTAGACGTTGGTCGCACCATTGTTGAGGGGAAAAAGCATCAACTGGTACGGCTTTGCCCGGTTCAGTCCGTCATTGACAGGGACGGACGCGGTCTTTGCCATGGAGAAGTCTCCCTTCCTAATGTAATGATTGAACGATATCCTTGTGAAGCCTTTTCAGGCGTCAACCCAGTTGGATTTCTGCGCATTCTTCACCTTGCGAAGCTTGTAGCTTTCGTTGGGCTTCATCACCTTGCGGAAGTTGGCACTGTCCGTGCAGCTGCCGGCAATGGCTTCTACGTGAATGTCGCCGGTGAGCGGAATGCGGAAGGTGAACACATGGTCATTGCGGGTCATCTCCCCCACAGACTTGCCGTTCACCAGCAGACGAACCGTTTTCTCGGTGGAATACACCTTGATGGTGGTGGTACTTTCGCAGCGTTCCACATACCGCTTAGAGCAGATATGCACGAAGGCTTCCTTGCTCCAGTTGGCTTTGTAAAGGTAGAAGCTGTCCTTCTTCGTCTTCCGGTCGAAAGTGACCAGACCCTTGTGGTTCATGCCAGGCTCGCCGCCCTGATCACGGGCATCGGCGGCAAAGTCGAACATGTTCCACACGTGGGTCGCCCACATGTAGGGATGACGATTGAAGCACCGCACCATAAATTCATGATACTTGGCCTGATACTCTTCCGTGTGATCGTTCCTGCGTGGGTGGGAGGAGTGCAGATTCGGCATACCCTCGGCGCCGTACTCGCTGTACCCCAGGCAACGGTTGGGGTAGCACAGGTGGAAGAAGCCGATCCACAAATCATTCAGGAACAGGCCGGGTACGTACCAGCCTAGATACAGGTTCCAGCTAACCACATCCGTAATGTGGGCGCTCCGGTTAAAGGGACCGCACATGGCGTAACAGGCCAAGGTGGTGAACCGGGTAGGATCCGTCTGATGCACCAGGTCGTTCAGCACATGATGATTATCCAGCATGTCCTTCTTGTCCTTGGTGGAAATGGTGATTTCGTTGGACACGCCCCAGCAGACGATGCTGGCGTGGTTGTAATTCTGCTCAATCAGTTCCTTCATCTGACTGATGGTGTTGGCACGGCCTTCCGGCATATGCTCGCTGATGTAGGGAATTTCCGCCCACACCACCATACCGTAGCGGTCGCACAAGTCATAGAAGTACTGATCATGCTGATAATGAGCCAAACGAATGGTATTGGCACCCAGCTCACGGATCAGCTCCATATCCTCATCATGCATGGCACGGGTAATGGCATTGCCCACACCCTTCCGATCCTGATGGCGGGATACGCCATGAAGCGGATAGGGCTTGTCGTTCAGGAAGAAGCCTTTCTTGGGATCAGTCTTGAAGGAACGCACGCCGAAAGGAATGGTCAGCGCATCCGTCACTTCATGATCCACCACCACCTGCACACGGCACTGGTAGAGGTAAGGATCTTCCACGCCATGCCAGCGATGGGCTTTCTCCATGTGGAGGGTGGTGTCTGCTCCATCCCCTTCCGCCACGACGCTGCCTTGTGCATCCAATAGAGTAATATGAACCTGTCCGGCGGTAACGCGGCTCTGTACCCGGACATCAGCGCCTTCCCCCTTCGGCAGGGGCGTTACCCGAACGCCGGAGGAGCCCAGGTAGTCCAAGGCAAAATGTGCCTTGTTGACCACCATCAGCCGAACCCCTCTGTAAATGCCGCCATAGAAGGTGAAGTCCGCCTTCTGAGGATAGACCTTGGTGTTTTTGCTGTTGTCCACATCCACATGCAGGTCGTTCTCATCCGTCAGAAAAGACGTAACCTCTGCACGGAAGGTGGAATAACCACCGTCGTGGGTGCAAAGGGGCTTGCCGTTCAGCGTCACAGCCGCAGAAGCATTGACGCCATCAAACTCCAGCCACACTTCTTCGCAGGCAGGGTCAAACGCCGGCTTGGAAAAAGTATGCTGGTAATGGCAAGTGCCCCGCTTGTAGTCATTGCCCCCATCCTGTCCGTCAACGTTGTTCCACGTGTGGGGGATGGTAACTTCGATGGTCTTGCCGTCAAAACCCGTAAAGTGCCAGGCCTGACTGAGCTCTATGGTATGGCGCATGTTGCTCCTCCTCACTGTGCATTGGTGGCCAAAGAGCCAAGGCGTATGGAAAACGAATGAACCTAACGTAACTGTAGCACAAGAAAATAGAAAAGAAAAGGTGAAATACTTGAATGTACGTCTTTCAGGCGTAAATAGCGTATACGCCCGAAAGACGTCGTGAATGGAAGCATTCTTCCCTTATTGACCATTTCGTGCCTGTCGTAAAAAGAACTCTGCCTTTCAACGGAAAAGGCAGAGTAAAAGGAAGGTTAAGCCTTGACGGTCTTCACCTTGCGTGCATAGATAGAAATCTCGCCCAGCAGGAAGGCACCAAAAGCCAGACCGGCAAAAGCGATGAACTTCGGGTCGAAGCCCTTTTCATCGATGGCAACGAACACGTCGCTGACATACCAGTAGCACTTATGCACAAAGAACAGGATCGAGCAGCCACTCATAGCTGTCACCAGAGCAGAAGCAAGACCGTACTTCTTCAAAGCAACCAGTGCCACGGCCACCACAAAGGCGCCGATCAGCAGCCAGGTGGCAGCAGCGCTGTAGCACACACGCTGGGTAGCACCGAAGGTGCCGTTAATGACCTTGAGGTAAATGCCTGCAGCCAAAGAAAGCACAGCGGCAACCAGGGTGGTATACACACCCCAGCCCTTTTTCGTGGAATTTGCACTCATGGAAAAAACTCCTTTCAGCTTTCCCGATACACAGGAAGTGACCCTGCCCGAAGGCAGCATCTGCCGCGCTGAGAGAGTGTGTCGGAATCCGCGTGGACGGATGCTTTCCTCCTGCAAAACCGCACTTTTGCAGCAAAAACGCCAGCCGTCCCATCAAAGACGAATCTATTATGACATATTTCAGCGAATTGTGCAATCTGCACTTTTTGCGGGCAATGTCCTGCAAACGGTCATCAGACGCAAAAAGAAGCCAGCAAACGTCGGAGGATTACCCGTGAGCGTACATGCATCATTGCATCACGATGAATATTCGTCGTGAATGAGCGCTTTCCAATGTTGCGACAAAGGATTGTTCATGTACGACAAATCTCTTTCCCTTTTGCTCAAAATGTTATAAAATACAAAAAGCTAAACAGCACCGGAGACAGGAATCCGAACATGCCGCGCAAAGGATTCTGCCGGAGCTGTTGCCGCCGTCGCCGCAAGGACGCGTGGCTCGAGAAGCAGGTTTCTCATTTGGAAAGGAGAATCCCTCAATGAAGGCATCCAAGAAAAGAACACTCAAGAAGGTTTTCTTGAATGTTACGGCATCTCTTTTTGCTGTGGTCTTCACGGGCAACGTGATTGCCGGTGAGTGCGCCGGTCAGATCAATTCCGTACTGGGTACCACGACCTCCAAGGTTGTCAGCACCCTGGCGG
>CAVKHY010000012.1:0-34781 GCA_963656345.1 bacterium
CGAGTTGTGGAATCTCTTCGATTTCATGATGCCCGGCTATTTGTTCACCCATCACGCATTCATGGAAAAGCTTGAAAAGCCCATCATCAAGGCCAAAAACGCTGAGGCTATGTCCCAGCTTCGCAGGCTTGTGCAGCCCTTCATGCTGCGCCGGCTGAAAGCCGATGTACTGAAAGAATTGCCTGAAAAGCAGGAGTATGTTCGCCGTATCTGCCTCACGGAGGAAGAGAAGAAGCTGTACTATGCCAATGTGCAGGCGACCCTTGCGGATATTGATCACGGAGAAGATAAGTTGCAGATCCTTGCTGCCCTGACACGGCTCCGACAGGTGTGTTGTGATCCCAATCTGTGCTATGAAAATTATCAGGGTGCCACAAGCAAGCTGGACGCTTGCGTGGAGCTTTGCGAGGCCATGGCAACAAACGGCCACCAGATTCTGCTGTTCTCCCAGTTCACCTCCATGCTGGATCGGCTGCGGGAGCGGCTGGATGCCATGCACATTTCAAATTTCACGCTGCAAGGTTCCACATCGAAAGAAAAGCGGGCATCACTGGTGAAGGCATTCAACGCAGGCGAAGCCTCTGTGTTCCTGATTTCACTGAAAGCAGGCGGCACAGGTTTGAACCTAACGGCGGCAGACGTGGTCATTCACTTTGACCCATGGTGGAACCAGGCGGCTCAGGACCAGGCCACCGACCGGGCGCATCGTATTGGACAAATGGCCCATGTACAGGTCTATAAGCTCATCGCAAAAGACACCATTGAAGAAAAAATCCTGGAACTGCAGCAGCAAAAAAGTGCTTTGCTTGATTCCGTCTCCGGCGGCGAGGCAGGCAGCATTATGCGCATGAGCTCTGAAGAGCTGCTTGAGCTGTTGAAAATTTGATGGCGGAAGGTGCTTGCGGGCAAAATCCATAAGCGGCATGAGCTCGTAAAGCTTCCGTCCCTGGGTAGATGCGGCGGCGGCTTGCCTCAGCTCTTTCCCCTGGGGTCATAGGGCATCACCTCCGGCATGGGCATGAGAAAAGCCCGCATCCGCAGGGGATGGGGCTTGAAGGGAACGGTTTGTCACTCGTTACAGGTCGCACTTGGCGAAGTTCTTTCAGGGACATGCAAAAAGCCTCGCCTGCACCGGATTTTTATGCAATCCAGTGCGGACGAGGCCATGAAAACGATTTACGTTGAACGGTGTGATGGGAGGACGTTGGCATTCTCCTTCACTATATTCTTTACTTGACCGCATGCACCAACGCTACAGCGGCTTCATGTACTTGCTGGGCAGCGTCCATGCTGAGCTTTGTGGCAATGGCGGCGGCCTCTTCCTCGGAAACGGCGGCAGCGACTTCCGTTTTCATCTGCTCGAACACAGCGTAGCAGTCATCTTGCAGCTCGGCCAGCTTCGTGTCGACGTCGGCTTTTGCTTCGTCCGTCAGGCTGCCGTATTCGTACAGGTTGGACAGCGCGTCAAAGGTCCAGTAGCAGGAATCGGCCCAGTTGTCAGGCAGAACCTTGTATCCTTCCACCGTCACCTGTTCACCGGCCTCGTTTTTCGAGGTGGCAGTAGCGGTATAATAGACGCCCTCGGTGGGTTCCTCGGTTACAAACACAGCTTTGGCAGTGCTGAGCTGATAGGCGGCGTAGGTATCGGTGGTCAGCATGGGATAATAGGGAACGAACACGCTGACGGCGGTGTCATCCATGGCAATCCATTCCACCGTGTCGAGGATGCTGTCTTCAGCGGAAATCTGGAAGATATGGGTCTCCATATTCCGCACGTGGCCGATGCCTGCAACGTGATAATAGCCCACCGCATCCTGGATTGTCCAGGCGTGATCCAGCGTGATGTTGGAATACAGGGGAACAATCTCACCGGCTTCGTTCACATTGGAAAGGGTGTAATCGTCAGGGGTCAGCGTTTCCTTGGCGTTTGCTTCACTGAAGTAAGCCAGGGCGCTTACCATACGGTCTTTGACGGCTTGGTCGTTATTGTACGAAGCCACATAATCAATGGTGTTGGCATCCTTATCGCCCACATAGGTGCCAGCCTTTTCCGCCGTGGCAATCAGATCTGCGGAGGCCTTCACGTTTTCCGTATCATCCAGGTCAATCAGGCCGATGATGGACATGTTGGGCTGGGCAAATACAAGAGCGCTGTTCAGCTTCACCGCCACGTACTGGGTGCCGGTGGTGTTCTCAATGTACCAGGCTTCCTCGTTGTCTGCAATGAAAATACCGGAACCGGTGTTGCAGCCGGATGCATCATAAATGCCAAGCAACAGGTCAACGGCTTCCTTGGCCGTGGCGGCTTCGCTCAGCAGGATGGTGGGGATTTCAGCCTGTTCAATGCCGTCCGCCTTGAAGGGATCCGTTTCCTTCAGCGCGGCGGAACTGCTGAGTGCTTCCGAGGCGGAAACCGTCACGCCTTTTTCGTTGGTGCCGGCGGATTGATAGGGCGTGTGGAGGTGGGTGCTGCCGCAATCGGGGCAAACATTGTCGACACCTGCTCCGTTATCATCTTGGAAGGCATTATAGCTGTAGCTGTCCTTGGTGAACGTATAGGTGAACCCATAGCAACCATTGTATAATTCTCCGGCTTTATGCACCCCGGCCGGGATGGCGAAATACATCTTGTTATAGCTGTTGGAAAGATCCTCGGAGCGAGCAAGCAAGGTGGTGCCGTCGGCCGTCAGATCGGCACCCACATAAACAGAGGTGCAGGCAGAAGCACCTGCTGAAGCAAGGCACAAAGCGGAAGCCAACACCGTTGCCAACACTTTTTTGCCAGAGAAGTGGAACATAGGGAACACCATCCTTTCCTTTGCTGCGAGTGCTATTGTAACGCATAAATATTCACTTGTCAAGCATAAATATTTATTATAACTTGTGAAACTAAAACGCACGCCGAAGTTCTCCGGCGTGTGCCCCTTCCCCCACCCCCCTTACAGCCTCCATCCCACGGCCTGGGTTCTTGCGTCCACAAATCGTTTGTAAATACCCCCCTGCCGGATCAGCTCCTCGTGGGTGCCTTCCCCTTGGATGCGTCCATGCTCCACCACGAAGATCCGGTCGCTGTCTCGCACGGTGGACAGGCGATGGGCGATGACGATGAGTGTTTTCCCGGCTACCAGCTTGGCAATGGAAGCCTGAAGGATGGCTTCATTTTCCGGGTCGGTGTAGGCGGTGGCTTCGTCCAGGATAACGATGGGGGCATCCTTCAGCATGGCACGGGCAATGGCGATGCGCTGCCGCTCGCCCCCGGACAAGTGACTGCCTGCGCCGCCTGCAAGGGTGTCAAAGCCCTTGTCAAGCTGCATGATAAAGTCGTAGCAGCCGTTTTTCTTCGTCACGACCATGACCTGCTCATCCGTGGCGGCAGGGTTGCCATGGCGGATGTTCTCCATGACGGTTTCGTTGAACAGATAGTTGTCCTGCGCCACATAGGCCACTTCTCTGTTAAAATCCTCCGGGGAAAGATGGCAGATGTCCACACCGCCGATTTGAACGGCACCGCTGCTGACATCCCAGAAGGAGGCAATCAGCTTGGCAATGGTGGATTTGCCGCTGCCGGAAGGCCCTACAATGGCGTTGACCGTGCCTGCCTGCATGGCCATGGTCACCCTGTGAAGCACCTCCTGTTCATGATAGGCGAAGCGCACATCCTCCAGGGTGACGCTGTGATCACGCGGAGATTCGGTGCTTTTCTCCGGCCGCTGTAATTCCGGCTGCTGCAGCAAATCCGCCGCTTCCCCTACAATGACGTCCATTTTGCCCAGGTCGTCCGTGTAAGATCCCAGGGTCATCAGGGGACCCACAATGCCCAGGGAAAGAATGACGCACAGGATAAAGCTGGAAAGGGGCAGGGTGCCGCCGGCCACATAGGCTGCGCCCAAGGGCAGCACCGTCAGCAAGGTGTAAGGGGTCAGGGTCATCATCACGCCGTGGAAGATGGCGCATCGGCGCCAGCAGGTTGGCGGTAAACTCCGGCACAATATGCGCCAAGGTGGTTTCCATGCTGTCGATCCGCTCTACGATAATGTTCTTGAAGGTGCCGGAGGTGGTATCCTTCACATAGCCCAAGGGTACCCGTGCCAGTTTGTCGCAGCAGGCTTTGCGGACAGAGGCCAGCACCGAAAAGGTAGCCTGGTGGGACAGGGAAGTAGATAAGGAATGGCAAAGCTCCGCCCCAAGAAAGGACAGGGCAATGAGCGCTGCCTTCACCACATAGGCGGCAAAGTCCTTCTCCTCGTTTAAGAACATGCCCACCACATCCGCAATCAGGAAATAGGGAAGGATCTTCAGCAGCACGTTGCCCACGGCCAGCAGGATGCTCTGCAGGTACAGGCCTTTCTGAGGCTGTGCCCATGCGAGCAGCCATTGTGAGGCGGATTGCCTCTTGACGTCCACACTTGTTGCTTCCATGAGATTGGCTCCTTTCATTCGATGAAAAAATGATTAGCTTATGCTAACTGCGCGGCAAAAACAAAAGGGTTCTCAGACCCCTTCGTTCTTTTCGTTACTGTCAGGAAAATGAATATGCATCAGCCGTTCCCAACCTCCGGTTTGAAATTCCTTCAGCCGGGCGATGTTCTTCATGGCGGTTTCCTTGTCCATATCGTGCTCAACGATTTGGAACACGGAGGAGAAGAAGCCGGTGTTGATCATGTGCAGCAGGCTTTCCTCCACCATGGGCACAGGGATGCCGGACCGCCGCGGGGTGTCCATGTATTGCTGGGTGGAGGCGATTTCCCTCCCCACCATGCCGTGAATGAAATCGGCATATTTGCCGCTGTCACCGCACTTCAGCAGCAAACGAAAGTGGTCGTAGTGTTCATAGACGTAGTCGATGGCCAAGGCCAAGGTCATCGCCTTTGACAAAACCGGCACCCTGACCTACGGCACCCCGGAAGTGGTGGCCGTGCATAGCGTATCTGCCTTGAAAGATGAGGATCTTTACCGGCTGGCAGCCTGCGGAGAACAGTTTTCCGAGCATCCCCTTGGTAAGACCATTGTGCGCTGCTACCGGAAGACCGGGGCAGAGCTTTTACCGGCAGAGGATTTCGAAATGATGCCCGGCCGGGGAGTGTGTGCCAAGGTGGAAGGCAAGACTGTGCTGGCAGGCAACCCGGAAATGATGCAGGAGCATCACATTGCGCTGAAGAACACAGCCGATGCCCAAGAATATCTTGCCCAGGGCTGCACGGTGATCGATGTGGCGGTGGACGGGGCTTTTGCCGGCTTCATTGCCCTGTCGGACACGGTGCGGCAGGAGAGTGCAGCGACCATTGCTGCCCTGTCCTCTTTGGGGGTGAAGTCTGTGCTCCTGACCGGCGACCATGAAAATGCCGCCAAGGCCATTGGGGACAAGCTGCACATCAGCGAAGTCCGTGCCCGTTGCCTGCCGGAAGACAAGCTGAAGGCCATCGGTGATTATCAGACCCAGAGCCTGCCCGTGTGCATGATCGGAGACGGGGTGAACGATGCCCCTGCCCTGAAGAAGGCGGATGTGGGTATTGCCATGGGGGGTGTAGGCAGCGACATTACGGTGGATGCGGCGGACATTGCCCTGGTAGATGACGAGGTGAAGGAGCTTCCCCACCTGATTGCCCTGTCCAAGCGAATGATGACCACCATCAAGGTCAACATGACCTTCTCCATGACGCTAAATTTCGTCGCCATTGTGCTGGCCATGGTGGGAACCCTGAACCCGGTGGTAGGAGCCCTTGTCCACAATGCAGGGTCTGTATTGGTCATTGCAAATTCCGCCCTGCTGCTGAAGTGGAGAAAAAAATAAATCTGCCTCACCCTACGAGAAAATCCCCGAATCGCGCATCTGCTACGCTTTTCGGGGATTGATTTTATGCTTGTTCGCCCAGGAACAGCTCCCGCTTCCGCTGCACCATTTCCGCCACCCGGGCGATGTACTGCTCAATGTTGTACACATTGGGTGCACGGCCGATGCGGCCTTCCTCCGGGTACACCCGCTTGGAGATGCCTCCTGCCCCCAGGGCAAGAATGTGGGTGGTCTCCTCCATAATGTCCACATTGTACAGGCAGGCGTGACCGGGCAGAGCATAGCCTACGTTTTCCTGATTGCCGGCCATGTACTTCTGCCGGTACAGGTAGTAGGGGGTCATGCCCATGGCCTTGGCGGTTTCAAGCCCCATGTGCACCATGGCGGCGGCGGTGTCCCCGTCCGGCAGAGGGGCATGCTCCAGATGCATTTTGCTGGAGCGCTTAATGGCCAGGGTGTGGACGGTCAGGCTTTCCGGATGCAGCGCCTGCGCCTTTTCCATGGTATAGGCAAAGTCGTTTAGGTCTTCTCCCGGCAGGGCGGCGATCACGTCCATGTTGATGTGGGGAATGCCCACCTCCCGTGCCAGGGCATAGGCTTCCTCAATCTGCCGGGCGGTGTGCCCCCGGCCGATGACCGCCAGGGTACGATCCACCATGGTTTGGGGATTGATGCTGATGCGCCTCACCCCGTGGTCACGGATGCAATTCAGCTTGCCCCGGGTCACCGTGTCCGGCCGGCCGGCCTCCACCGTGTATTCCTCCGCCCCGGGGAAGGTGATCATCAGCTTGTCCATGAGCCGGGCGAACTGCTCCTCATTCAGGGAAGTGGGGGTTCCGCCGCCCACGTACACGGCACGGAGCCGCTTCCCGGCTTCCCGCATCAGGGCAGCGCAGGCATCCATTTCCTGCCACAGGGCGGCAAGGTAAGGCTCCACCAGACGGCCGTTGCCGATTTCCCCGCCGGAGAAGGAACAATAGGCGCACCGGGTGGTGCAGAAGGGGATGCCCACGTACACGTCCATATCCCCGTCGTCAGGGGGGGTCAGGCGGCGCTGCACGGTCACAATGTCCTGCAGGAGCGATGCCTTTTCCGGCAGAATGTCAAATTCCTGCTGAAGCTGCCGGGCGGCCTCCGCCGGGGTCAATCCCTGATGCAGCGCTTCATACATCAGGTGAGTGGGGCGCACCCCGGTCATGCTGCCCCAGGCCGGGTGCAGGCCGGTCACCTTCCGGCACAGTACATAGGCGGTCTGCTTGCACAGCCGCCGGGCGGCACGCTTCCGGTGCAGATCCGTCAGCCGGGGATCCGCCTCTTCCGCCGGAACGGGCACGGACAGGGATGCCGTCTGTCCCTGCAGGGTGCAGGTGCAGCGGTACCATCCGTCCTCCTCCCTCTCCGCAAAGGCGAAGGGAGCAGGGTCGCCCTCCCACACACTTTCCGGCAGGGAAAAAAGCCGGGAGACGTTCTTCATCTCCGGCAAAATTTCTTCCAAATAGGTTGCAAGCTGGGTCATGGTTCACCTCAATGTCCGGGCGCAATGGTGCACCGGTCGGCCAGGGGGGCGATCTTCTTCAGGGAAGCCTCCATGGCCTTGCCGTCTCCCCCGGGGAGATCGGTGCGGCCGTAGCCTCCGTGGAACAGGGTATCCCCGGTGAACAGGAAGCTGCCGGTTTGGTAACACACGCTGCCCGCCGTATGTCCCGGGGTATGCAGGACGTGAAAGGGAATCCCTGCCGCCTCAAAATCCTCCCCGTCATGGAGGAGCCGGGTGGCAGGCCGGGCGGTGATGTCCTGGCCGATCATCCAGGAGGCGTTCAGGGCAGGGGATGCCAGCAAAGGGGCATCCGCCTCGTGGATCATCACCGGGGTATCCCCTTCCCGCAGGGCGTCCACGGCGCCGATGTGGTCGAAGTGGCCATGGGTCAGCAGGATGGCGGCGATCTTTTTGCCGCCGCAGGCCTTGCGGATCTTCTCCGGCTCGCTGCCCGGATCCATGACCACGCAGTCGTCACGCCCCGGCAGGGACAGGATGTAGCACTGATTGTTCAGCATGCCCACGGTCACGGTAGTAATATTGATTTTCATCTATACCTCTCTCGATGAAAAGGATGCCGGAGAAACACCTTCTCAGAATCTATGGTTTATCAACAAACCCAGGGTAGTGTGGTCGGGCTCGCAAACCCTCTGACTATCAATCGAAAATCGGCGAGCCCCTTCGGGGCGTTCAAACGGGGCGAAGCCCCTGTGCGGCGATTTTCGCACGATTTCGCAAGAAATCGCTTCCTTACACGAACGAACGGCCGGGAGAGCGGTGAAGCTGTTCGACCAGTGAGTGAGTGCAAACCTCGACAAAGTGGCTTTGCCACTTTGTCGAAACCCTCTCAGAATCCCTTTTTGCTGTCCATCAGAATGGTCACGGGGCCGTCGTTGATCAGGCTGACCTGCATGTCTGCCCCGAACCGGCCGGTTTCCACATGAATCCCCCGCTGCCGCCAGGCGGCCACCAGTTCCTCGTAGAGCCGGTTGGCTTCCTCCGGGCGCATGGCGGCGGTAAAGCTGGGACGGCGGCTGCTCCGGGCATCTCCGTACAGGGTGAACTGGCTCACCGCCAGAATTTCGCCCCCTACCTGCTCCAGGGACAGGTTCATCTTACCGTTTTCATCCTCAAAGATGCGCAGATTTGGCACTTTCTCCGCCATGTACCGCACATCCTGATCCGTGTCTTCCGTTCCGGCGCCGATGAGCACCATGTATCCCTTGCCGACCTGCCCGATGATTTCCCCATCGACCTGAACGCTTGCCTTGGTTACACGCTGTACCACGCAACGCACACAATCACCCCGTTACACGGAACACGTCGATCACGTCGCTCCGCTTTCTCAGCTGCTTGATTACCTTGTCCATTTCATCCCTTGTGCGCACTTCCAGCGTCATGCGGATGGAGGAGGTTTTGGTCTTTTCGTCCACCTGGGCGGAGATGGCCTTAATGGGCACGTTCAGGGCGCCGATAAAGGTGGCCATTTCACCCAGCAGGCTTACATGATCGTAAGCCACCACCTTAATGGAGGCATAGAAGCTGGTGCCGTCGCTGTCCGCCCAGGCCACTTCCACCCGGCGCTCGCTTTCCCCGTTCAGGGCATTGGGGCACTCTGCTTTGTGAATGGTCACGCCGCGACCCCGGGTAATGTAGCCCACAATATCGTCTCCGGGCACAGGGGAACAGCACATGGCGAAGCGGACGGGAATGTCCATATCCTCCATGCCGGCAAGAATAACACCGTGGGTGTTCTTGCCGCTTGCCCGGTGCTGAGGGGCTTCCACCGTTTCGGGGATCTCCTCCAGCTTGGGCCCCTGGGCCTGCTCGTGGGCACGCTGCTCGTCGATGAGCCGGGTGACCACATAAGCGGAGGCCATGCCGCCGTAGCCCACAGAGCCGTAAATGTCATCCAGCTCCTGAAAGCCGTATTTCTTCAGCAGACCATCGTAGTATTCCGGCTTGATCACGTTGGCAGGCTGCACGCCTCTGCGGCGGCACTCCCGCTCCACCATGTCCCGGCCTTTTTCGATGTTCTCCTCCTTCATTTCCTTCTTCAGGAACTGACGGATCTTCGACTTGGCCTGAGGGGTCTTGCAGATGCGGAGCCAGTCCGCACTGGGTCCCTTACAGGAGGCAGAGGTCATGACCTCCACCCGATCCCCGGTTTCCAGGGGGGTATCCAGGGGCACAATGCGCCCGTTCACCTTGGCACCTACGCATTTGTTGCCCACGCCGGAGTGGATGCGGTAGGCAAAATCCAGGGGGGTCGCCCCCTTGGGCATGCTGACCACATCCCCCTTGGGGGTGAACAGGAACACTTCCTCGGAGAACAGATCTGTCTTCAGGGTATCCACGAATTCCTTGCCGTCCCGGGCGTCGTTCTGCCACACAAGGATCTGCCGCACCCAGTACAGCTTGCTGTCCAGATCATCTGCCGGGCTGCCGCCCTCCTTGTAGCGCCAGTGGGCGGCAATGCCGTACTCAGCCACCCGGTGCATTTCCCAGGTGCGAATCTGCACCTCAAAGGGGAAGGGCATCTTCCGCCCGCCCACCACCGTAGTGTGCAGGGACTGGTACATGTTGGCCTTGGGCACGGAAATATAATCCTTGAACCGGCCGGGAATCTGGTTCCACAGGGTGTGGACAATGCCCAGCACCGCATAGCAGTCCGGGATGGTATCCACCAGCACCCGAATGGCAATCAGGTCATAAATCTGGTCAAAGGATTTGTTTTGCAGCACCATCTTCCGATAAATGGAATAGAAGTGCTTGGGTCTGCCGTCAATGTCATAGTGGATGTGCTGCTCGTCCAGCTTGGCGGACAGCTCCTCAATGACCATGCGGATGTTTTCCTGCCGCTCGGCACGCTTCATGCCCACCTTCTGCACCAGGTTCTGGTACCCGGCAGGGTCGATGTACCGGAGGGACAGATCCTCCAGCTCCTGCTTAATGGCATACACGCCCAGGCGGTGGGCAAGGGGCGCATAAATATCCAGCGTCTCCCGGGCGATGGCCACCTGCCGGGCTTCCGGCTGATACTTCAGGGTGCGCATGTTGTGCAGCCGGTCGGCCAGCTTGATCAGCACCACCCGAATATCCTTGCCCATGGCAAGGATCATTTTTCTCAGGCTTTCTGCCTGAGCCTCTTCCTTATCGGCAAAGTCCAGCTTATTCAGCTTGGTCACACCGTCTACCAGCTGAGCCACCTCGTCCCCGAACTCCTGACGGATGGTATCCAGGGTAATGCCCTCGCAGTCCTCAACGGTGTCATGGAGCAGACCCGCCGCAATGGTGGGCGGGTCAATCATCAATTCCGTGAGGATGCTTGCCACAAAGCAGGGGTGGACAAAATAGGGCTCGCCGCTTTTCCGCTTCTGCCCTTCGTGGGCTTTTTCCGCAAAGCGGTAGGCTTTCTCCACCAGCTTATAGCCGTCGCCGGGGTTATACTTCTGCACCCGGGCCAGCATCTGATCCAGGGGCATGGCTTCATAGGCTGTATAGGTCATTCTGCATCCTCCTTTCCATTGTTTCGATAAAGCGGCAAAGCCGCTTTATCGAGTTTTGCACTCACTCACTGGTCGAAGGGCTTTGCCCTTCTCCCGGCCGTTCGCTCGTGTAAGGAAGCAATCCTTCGGATTGCCACGGCTTTCACCGCAGGGGCTTCGCCCCGTTTAACGCCCCACAGGGGCTCGCTGAAAGCCGATTTATAGTTGGAGGGCTTCCGAGCCCTCCGACGCCACCCAGGGTTTTATGGTTTGGCATCATTGGATGGACTGACCATCCTCCGCAAATAGCGGATCAGGGGGCTGTCCCCCATGCTGATCTTTCCTTTGCCGCCTTCCGGCTTGGGGGGCGGCAGCACCAGGTTCGCCCGATAGGGATTCAGGGTCAGATGAGCCAACCCCACCTGGCTGAAGGCGGTCAATCCCGTCAGCACCTGTTCCCGGGTCATGCCGGCCTTCTCTGCCAGTACCCGTGGGGTCAGGTCTCCGGCCATGCAGCACCGGTACAGCCGGCGAAGGTCGTCGTCCGTCAGTGCCAGGGCATGGAGCTGGTTTTCCAGCAAGGGATTGACACGGAAGCAGTGGATCTCCGCCCGGGGGCAGCACTTGCGAATCCAGTCCGTTTCACCGGGAAGGACTTCCCCATCTGCAAGGAGGATGTGCTGCCACTGATCCGTCAGCTTGCTCACATCCGGGGCGCACAGCAGGGTGTTAAAGCCCCGGGGATCCTTCACCTGCCCCATCGCCAAATCCACCTTGCCCAGAAGGGCGCAGCGGAGTGCCTTTTCCCGTTCGTGGGCGATGATCAGGGTGCCCATGCCCGCAGCCAGCAGCTTTTTCGCCCCGGCTTCGGTAATGGGCTTTTCCTTCCGGTCAACCCTGCTAGAATTCGCCGCCAGCAGGGTCATTTCCTGCAATAGGGGCTGAAAAAAGCCTTCCGCCTCCGGGCAGGGGATGCTTCCTTCTGCAGGCCGCAGGGCTTTCACCTGCAATTGGGGGGTTACGTGGCCGCGGAATTCATTCTTCTCCGGGGCATAGAGGGCATCCACCACTTCCATGCCCGCATCCGCCGCATCCCCCAGGGAAAAACCGATGCCGTCCCGCACCTGACCGCCGGAAAACAGGGACAGCTTCAAATGGCTTAAGTCTCTGCCCACCCGACGCATCTGCTGCACCTGGGCATTCCGCACAAGGAACACCGGCGGCGGATTGCCGAAGCCTGTGGGCTGCATCACAGCCAATTGGTCAATCCATTCCAGGGTCACCCCGTCCAGGGGCATTTCCAGGTCATACTCCTGCCGGGGAACGTAGCAGCCCAAATCGCACTGCTCCTCAATGGCCAGGTTCAGCCGGCGGCGAAGTTCCGGCACGTATTCCGCCTTGATGGTCAGCCCGGCGGCCTGCTCGTGTCCCCCGTAGCGGATGAACAGATCCTTGCAGGTCGTCAGCATGGCGTGGATGTTCACCCCGGGAATGGAGCGGCAGCTGCCCACCGCCGTATCCCCCTGACGGCTCAGCACAATGGTGGGATAGTGCCACTTTTCGCACAGCCGCCCTGCCGTCAGGCCGATGACGCCGCTGTTCCAGTCATCGCCCATGACCATCAGCACCCGGTCGTCCCGGAAGTCGGTTTCCCGGCGCACCATGTCCTCTGCCTGGGCGGTAATGTCGTGCTCGATGCTCTGCCGCTGTTGGTTATGCTGCTGCAGCCGCAAAGCCAGTGCCTCCGCCCGGGTGGGATCCCCCGTCATCAGCAGTTCCACCCCAATGGAGGCGTCCTCCATGCGTCCCCCGGCGTTGATGCGAGGAGCCAGCCGGAAAGCGATCTGGTCGCTGGTCATGGGCAAGGTAACGGCGCTGACGGTCATTAGTGCCTTCAATCCCGGTCTGGCGGTGCGTTCCATGCGTGCCATGCCTTCCCGGACGATGATCCGGTTTTCGTCAATCAGGGGCACCACGTCCGCCACGGTGGCAAGGGCGGCGATCTCCAACTTCTCTTCCACGCCCTCCATACCCAGCAGCGCCTGGCACACCTTCAGTGCCACCCCCGCACCGCAGAGCCGGCGGAAAGGATACTCCCCCAGCAGGGGATTCAGCACCGCATCCGCCTGAGGCAGCTCCGACGCCAGCTGGTGGTGATCGGTCACGATGACCTGCATGCCCAGCACCTTCGCCAGATGCACTTCCTCCAGGTTGGTCACGCCGCAGTCCACCGTAATGAGGAGCCGATACTTTTCCGCTATCTCCCGCACGGCCTTTTCGTTCAATCCGTAGCCTTCGCTATGGCGGCTGGGGATGCGGAAGTCCGCCTGTCCCCCCAGGGCACGCAGGGTTTCCAGCATGATGCAGGTGGCGCTGACCCCGTCCACGTCGTAATCCCCGTAAACCAGGATGGGCAGCTTATCGGCTACCGCCTCCCGGATGATGGCCACGGCCTTGTCCATGTCCTGCATCAGGAAGGGATCGTGCAGCCGGGACAGGGACGGATGCAGAAAGGCCTCTGCCTTTTCCGGGGTATCGATGCCCCGGCTGAGCATCAGTCCGCTGAGCCAAAGGGGATAATCCCCTACCTGATGGGGCGCATCCCCGCCCCGCTGCACGAATTCAATCATAGCGGTGATTCCTTTCGTTTTTTTGCGAGAGGGAAGCTTTTGTGCCAAAAGCTCCCCGCAACCTCAATCGTCGCGGCTTACAGTCGCTCGTTTCGGTTGATGCGTTCGCGGCTGCTATACACGCCACAGGCGTGTAGCCGCTCACTTACCTCTCGCGTTCTCCCCGAAAAGCAGCTGGGGAACGCACGATGATGCAGCGCACTCCTCCACTGTTGCGTGCATCCTCTCCCTTCAGGAGAGGATGAGCACGCCACACATTCCCAGGCCTTCAAAAGAAATGGGACAGTCAATAAAGCTGACTGAAAGGTGTTTGCCGGCATTTCTTCTATCATACCACAAGAACCTAAAAAAGAGGAGTCCCTTTCGGGGCTCCTCAGTGAGTGACTCTATGAATCCATTAGGCCTTTGCCTTTTTCGGCTGCAGCTTGCGGGCACGCTTCTTTTCTTCCAGGAAGGCCCACACATAGCCGTTGATCATGTTGGCGCTGTACACGCCGCTGACGATGCCGATGATGATGGGCAGGGCGAATTCCTTGATGCTGTCCACACCCAGGATGTACAGGGTCACGATGGTGATCAGGGTGGTCAGGGTGGTGTTGATGGTACGACCCAGGCACTCACGCACAGACTTGTTCACCACGTCCACCTTGGGGGCAGAGGGCATCTTCCGCACGTTTTCACGGATGCGGTCGAAGATCACGATGGTGTTATTGATGGAGTAGCCCACAATGGTCAGCATGGCAGCAATGTAGGAGCTGTTCATCTGGATCACATTGCGCAGCAGCACCATGAAGGCCCACATCATCAGCACGTCGTGGAGCAGGCCGAAGACGGCGGCCACGCCGCTGTTGAAGTCGAAGCGGATGGCGATGTAGATCAGCATCAGCGCACCGGCCAGCAGCACGGAGGTGAAGGCGTTGGTCAGCAGGGTCTGGCCTGCCACAGGACCCACGTAGCTGACATCCCCGTCACGGGCAGCGGAGGGATACTTGGCAAACAGGGCTTCCTCGAAGGAGGCCTGCAGGGTCTGTACATCGTCCTGGTTAATGTCCTTGATGCGGATGTTCACTTCATCCGTGCCCTGCTCGGTGAGGGTGTAAGCGCCCACGTTCAGATCCTTCAGGATCTGTTCCACATCCGCCTTGTCATAGGTTCCGCCCATGGTATATTCCATGGAAAGACCGCCGGAGAAATCAATACCGTAATTTACACCCAGGCCGCAGATGGTCAGCACCAGGGCGATCACCATAATGGCCGCAGAGACCATCAGGCAGATCTTGGAGCGATTCTTTACAGTCATTTCTGCTCCTCCTTCTCAACCTGCTTTACCTTGGCGAACAGCCCGGTGTTCTTGATGCCCAGGTTGACGATGTTCTTCATCAGGAAGCGGGTGACCACCACAGCCGTGAACATGGAGGTGATAACGCCCAGCAGCAGGGTCTTGGCAAAGCCCTGGATGGAGCCGGTGCCGTAGAACATCAGCACGATGGCGGCAATCAGGGTGGTGACGTTGGCGTCCAGCACGGCGCTCATGGCGTTCTTGAAGCCTGCACGCACGGCAGCACGGAGAGGACGGCCGGCACGGAGCTCTTCATTGAACCGCTCGAAGATCACCACGTTGGCGTCCACAGCCATGCCGATGCCCAGCACGATACCAGCCAGGCCGGGCAGAGTCAGCTGAATGCCGGGGATGACAGCCAGCAGGAAGAACAGCAGGATGATGTAGATGCACAGTGCCCAGCTGGCGATAACGCCGTTCAGGCGATAGCGGACGATCATGACCACCATCACCAGCAGGATGCCGATGATAGCAGCCGTCACGGTGGTGGACAGTGCGTCGCTGCCCAGGGTGGCGGACACGGTGTCCACCTTCTGCTGGGTCAGCACCAGGGGCAGTGCGCCGGACTGAATCTGGGCGGCCATGGTCTGGGCACGCTCCAGGCTGCCCATGCCGTTAATCACGCCCTGACCGCCGGTAATGGCGGACTGCACCGTGGGGGACATGAGCAGTTCATCATCCAGGTAGATGGAAATGGTCTTGCCGATGTTGGCGGCAGTGGCCTGAGCAAACACGGTTGCGCCTTCGCTGGTCAGCTTGAAGCTGATTACGTAGTCGGCCTGATCGCTGTCATAGCCGCCCACGGCGGTCTGCACCATGGAGCCGTCCATGATCAGGTTGCCGTCAGCATCCTTGAACTCCAGCTTGGCGGGGGTGCCGATCAGGTCCAGCACTGCCTTGGGATCATCCGTATCCGGGATTTCCACACGGATGCCGTCGGTGCCGATGCGCTGCACGGTGGCTTCGGAGTAGCCCTTATCCGTCAAACGGTTCTGGATCACGCTGATGGTGCCTTCCATGAGGGAGTCAAAGTCAGCGTCGCTGTTTTCAGGCCGGGCTGCGGAGTACTCCACGTACACGCCGCCCCGCAGATCCAGACCCAGGGACAGGCTGGAGGGCCAATTGTCCGCATTGGTGGTAGGCAGCCAGCTCTTCAGCTTGTACAGGCCGCGGGCGTCCAGGTTCATGCCCGTTACGCCGATGACGCCCAGCGCCACCGTCAGCACGAACACGATGACCAGCAGGACGATGGACTTCGTCTTGCTGCTCGTCTTCTTTGCTTTCATAATGTTTCTGACCTCCAAATTGATGAATGGAATGAAGCGATGGATGGAGGATCCGGTCTATCCGGCCATCCGTTCCGGGGGAAAGGCCTGATAGACGGTGCGGATGTAGGTTCGGCTAAGCACGGGGTGCCCGTTCTGATCCGCCGCGCGAACGCTGCCGGCCGTGTCGCCGCCCTCCTGCCGCCTTTCCGGGGCAGGCAGGGAGGTTTTCGCCCTGACCATCTCCGTTTCACAGGAGTGATCCACCCGAGCCGTTCCCTCCGGGGCGGTAAGCGCCACCTGAGCGGCCATGGGCGGCAGGGGAGCCGGGGAAGCCTTCGCCCCGTCCTCCGGCCCTTCGATCAGGGCGGAAGAGCCGAGAACAAGAAGCCAGACTGCCAGCAAAAGCAGTCCCGCATGCAGGATGCGCTTCACTTCTCCCCCTCCTTTTCCTGACCTACGCACATATGCTACATTATAGCGGCTTTCCTGCGGCGCGTCAACCGGGGAGGAAGCAAAAAGGAGGAAGAATTTACCGCTCGAAATGATGCAAAATGGTTCGTTGTCCTTTCGGGATGAATGTGCTATAATGACTGCCATTCCGTTCATCCTCCGGCAGAGAGCTACGCCCGAGGAGGCTGAACGATGAATGAGAAGGTGCATCTATGGCCGAAAATCAGCAGCGGGTGCTGATTGCCTCCCACCGGGGGCACTTTAGCGGAAACATTGTGGAGAATACCCTGCCGGCCTTCGAAGCGGCCATCCGCAGCGGAGCCGACATTGTGGAAACCGACATTCACCGCACCAAGGACAACGTCATGATCCTCTTCCATGACCCGACGCCCCTTCGCCTGCTGGGACTGCCGGGAAAGGTAAGCGATTATACCTACCAGGAGCTCCATGCAGGAAGGCTGCGGAACGTCATCGGCGAGCCTTCCGACTGGCACATCAACACCCTGGAGGAATTTCTCCGCACCATGAAGGGACGGGTGATGATCAACCTGGATCAGTGCTGGGGCTTTATGGATCAGGTGTATGATCTGGTGGAAGCCATGGGCATGGAGGATCAGGCGCTGATCAAGGGCCGTGCGCCCTATGACGAAGCCGTGGCGTGGGCGAGAAAACGCCAATGGAAACCCAAGTTCATCCCCATCATCGCAAGCGACGAGGAGATTCCTCTGTTCGAAGCACTGCCGGAGGAGATGAACATGCCGCTGGTGGAGGTCTTCCTGACAAGCGATGAGGATAAACTGATCTCCCCTGCCTTCGTGGCCGGACTGAAGCGCCGGGGCATGAAGCTGTGGGTCAACAGTCTGAGCCTGGGCAGCGGCATCGATTTATCCGCCCATCACGATGACGACGTCTCCGTAACCGATGACCCGGGAAAAGGATGGGGTTGGCTCATTGACCACGGGGTGGAAGTCATTCAGACAGACTGGCCGTCGGAGCTCCGACGTTATCTGGATCATATAGGCAAATAAAAATCAATGGACGAGGAGGATCATTCCATGGAAGCATTGCTGAAGGACTGGACAGCCCCTGCACTCCCTGACGAGATTCCCCACGGAGATATGCCGGGGGACAAAATCTGCATTGATGAAGGGCACATTGCCAAGGCACAAACCCTGTTTCCTGTTTTGAAGGATATGCTGGCTGCCCAGCTGCAGGCCAGTCCCACAGGAAAGGCGGTTGTGTCCGTATGCGGCGGCAGCGGCGTAGGCAAAAGCGAAATTGCCTCCGTTCTGGGCTATTATCTGAATCAACTGGGCATTGGGACGTATATTCTCAGCGGTGATAATTATCCCCGCCGCATTCCCCGGGATAACGACCTGGAACGGCTGCGCGTGTACCGAGTGGGCGGCCTTCGGGGACTGCTGAACAGCGGACTGTATACCGACGACATGGGACAGACGCTTCGCCGCCTGTGGCAGGACGAAGTGGACTGCGACCCGGCAGCTATGCAGCAATATCCCTGGCTGAATGCCTACCAGCAGGCCGGCCGCATGGCGCTGACCGGCTATCTGGGCACCCCCAACGAAACCGATTTCGATGAGGTGAATCACCTGATCGCCCGCTTTAAGCAGGGCACCCCCAAAATTCCGCTGAAGCGGATGGGACGGGAAATCACGGAGTTGTGGTATGACACGGTGGATTTCTCCAATGTGCAGGTGCTGATCATCGAATGGACCCACGGCAACAGCGATTACCTGACCGGGGTGGATCTGCCCATTCTGCTGAACTCCACCCCTGCGGAAACCCTTGCCCATCGCCGGGCACGGAACCGGGACGGCAAGGTGGACAGCGCCTTTACCACCTTGGTGCTGGCCATTGAGCAGAAAAAGCTGGAGGAGCAGGCCGGAAAGGCAAAGCTGATCATTGCCAAGTCCGGCAAGCTGCTCAGCTATGCCGAATATCGCCGCCTCATGGCAGAGGAGGGCTGAAAATGAACAACGGCGTTATGCTGAATGCCTACCCGGACAGCATGGGCGGCACGTTAGGGGATATTGCGGCACTGCTGCACAGGAAGGAAATGGCGGGGGCGTTCCGCTCCTTCTACATCCTGCCCAGCGTGTTCAATACGGATCTGGATCGGGGATTCTCGGTCATCAGCTATGACCTGAGCCACCTGCTGGCCAAGCGGGAGGATATCGAATCCCTGAAGGATTTGGGGCTGGATCTGAAGCTGGACTTTATCCTGAATCACCTGAGCGTTCTTTCTCCCCAATTTCAGGATATTCTGCAAAACGGGGACAAGAGCGAATATCGGGACTTCTTCATTGACTGGAACAAGTTCTGGGAAGGTCATGGGGAAATGACGGAAGAGGGCTATGTGCAGCCGGATGCGGCCCTCATCAAGGATATGTTCTTCCGCAAGCCCGGCCTGCCGATTTTGATGGTTCGCTTCCCGGATGGGCGGAATGTGCCCTACTGGAACACCTTCTATCAGGAGGTTCGGTATCCTCAGGTGGATCCCCAGGATCTGATGCAGGGGATGCCCATTCAATACGGGGAGGCAGAGGTACTGGCGAAGCGGCTCAATACCGCTGTCGCTGCCGGGAAAAAGCCTGCCGAGGCAGATTTTACGGGCTTTGAAGCCTATCGGGAAGCGGCTGTCGAAGTGCTGGAAAGCCGCCGCCGGTATCTGGGACAGATGGATCTGAACCTGCGCAGTCCTCTGGTATGGGATTACTACGATCAGGTGCTGAAGACGTTGGCGGACTACGGCGCTTCCATCGTTCGGCTGGATGCCTTTGCCTATGCCCCCAAAACCCCGGGGATGCGCAACTTCATGAACGAGCCGGATACCTGGGATACCCTGGAAAAGATTCGGCAGATGGCAGAAAAGTATCACCTGACCCTGCTGCCGGAGATTCATGCCGCCTACAGCGAGCATAGTTACCAAACCCTGGCTGATAAGGGATACATGACCTACGATTTCTTCCTGCCGGGGCTGATTATCGATGCCATTGAGCATCACGATGGCAGCTACCTGAAGCAGTGGGCGGAGGAGCAGCAGGAAAAGGGCATCCGCACCGTGAACATGCTGGGCTGCCACGACGGCATTCCTATGCTGGATTTGAAAGGCATGATCCCTGAGGAGAGAATTCAGGGGCTGATTGACCTGATCATTGAGCGGGGCGGCATGATCAAGAATCTTCATGGGCAGAAGAATGTGTACTATCAGGTCAATGCCACCTACTACAGCGCTTTGGGCGCAGACGACAAGAAGATGCTGCTGGCCCGGGCACTGCAGCTGTTCATGCCCGGCAAGCCGCAGGTGTGGTACCTGGATCTGTTCGCCGGGGAAAACGATCTGGCGGCGGTGCAGCGCTCCGGGGCGGCAGGCCACAAGGAGATCAACCGCACCAACCTGACCTGGGCGGATATGGACGCCGCTCTGACAAAGCCGGTGGTGCTCAAGCAGCTGGATCTGCTCCGTTTCCGGAACACCTGCCCGGCCTTTGACGACGGGGCAAAGCTGACGGTAGAGACAGAAGATGAAACCATCACCTTTACCTGGTGCTGCAACGGTCACACGGCGAAGCTGACCGCCAACTTGGCGACCTGCGACTTCCGTATAGAAGCATAACCATTGGTGCAGGGAAGGGCGTTCCTGAATGGGAGCGCTCTTCCTTTTTACCATCATATGACAAGCGTTTAACATGGAAAAAAAGGTTATCTTTTTTCCAAAAACTTATGCTAAACGGTTGACATACGCTTTTGCCTGTGTTACAATGCCTTCATCAGAAAAACGGAAACGTGCGGTAACAAGGTTGTTGCCCGTTCCCTAACAAAGGAGGAGCTACCCCACATGAAGAAGTTCTTTTCCCTGCTTTTGGCAGCCATCATGCTGCTGTCCATGGCATCCATCGCTTCTGCTGACGATGCTGTGACCATTACGGTCTGGTGCAGCGACGGCGCTGAGACCACGATCTACACCCAGATGTGGGACGATTTCAATGCCAAGCATACCGACGTGCAGGTTCAGTACCTGTTCTTCGCTCAGGATGAGCTGCTGAACAAGCTGTCTACCTCCGGCGACGCCGGCGACACCCCCGACCTGGTGGTTGTAGACGGCCTGCAGATCCCCTATTTCCAGGACCTGGACATGATCGCCTGCCTGGACGACTATATCCCCGAGGATATGAAGTCCGACGTGCTGCCTTCCGTGTGGGCTGAAAACACCTACGACGGCAAGATCTACGGTGTGGCACAGTTTGACTCCGGCATGGCCCTGTGGACCCGCAAGAGCGTGCTGGAAGAGCTGGGCGTCCGCATCCCCACTTCCTACACGGAAGCTTGGACGGTGGAAGAGTTCGAGGACATTCTGGCCAAGGCGAAGGAAGCCGGCTATACCTATCCCCTGTACATCCGTCAGAACAAGACCTCTTCCCTGTACTTCACCTATATGCCCGTGGTTCACTCCTTCGGCGGCGACTTCCTGAGCCGTGAAACCTACACCGCCACCGGCACCCTGGATTCCGAAGAAACCATTGCCGCTTACAACTGGATGAAGCGGATGATCGATGAAGGCTACATCAACGCTGCCTGCGACTATGAAGACGCTTTCTACGGCGTGGATCGTCACGAAGCCCTGTTCTCCATGCTGGGTCACTGGAAGTACTCCAACCACGTGGATGCCTACGGCGATGATGCCATCATCGTGCCCATGCCCGACTTCGGCCACGGCGTGTACACCTGCTCCGGCTCTACCGTGGATGTAATGACCACCGCCGCTGTGGAACGCGGTGTTGCCGATCAGGCCTGGACTGTGCTGGAAGCCATGATGAGCCCTGAGTACATCAAGATGGTCTGCGAAGTGAACGGCGGCGTGCCTGCCCGTTCCTCCGTGATGGACACCATGCCCCAGTGGCAGGTAGGCGGCCGCCTGTACCTGTACCGTGAGCAGCTGGAAGCCGGCATCTCCTACCTGCGTCCCATCACCCCCGCTCACGCCACGGTGTACAACGCAGTGGCTCAGGTGGTGACCGACATCCTTGCCGGCGGCGATCCTGCCGAACTGCTGCACACCGCTGCTGAGGAAGTTGATGAAATCATTCTTGAGAACGGCTGGAATGTTGAGTAATCCCTGAGAATCTTTTGACGCCCGGCCGGCCGATAACTGGCCGGGCGCTTCTGTATCATGCCAAATCCATTCCATGTTTACATCAGCCTTTGGGAAGGACGGGAACAGAATAATGAGCGTTACAACCATTCAGCCAAAGAAAGTGCGGAAAGGAAATCTAGCCAGGTCACAGGCGAAAG
The DNA here is from genome assembly GCA_963656345.1 of bacterium. Taxonomy (GTDB): domain Bacteria; phylum Bacillota; class Clostridia; order Christensenellales; family Aristaeellaceae; genus CAKUFA01. The sequence continues at coordinate 21,817 of CAVKHY010000012.1, forward strand.
CCGCATGGGGTCTTTCCGCACCGGCACTGATCATCATGTTTGTCTTTATGATCCTGCCCTTCTTCATGGCAGTCTTCTACTCTTTCACCAACCGGCAATTGGTGGTCAGCGCCAAGAAGCCTACCACCTTTGTGGGCTTTGCCAACTATACCAAGATCTTTACCAACTCCACGGCAGCCAATGCCTTCTGGTGCACCTTTGAGTACACCATCATCCTGGTGCCTGCGGTGCTGATTCTGGCTACTTTGCTGGCACTGCTCATCAACCGGAAGGCCAAGGGCGTTACTTTCTTCCGCACCATTTACTTCTCCCCTCAGGTGGTGACCATGACCGTTGTTACGGTCATTTGGCGCACCTTCTATTCCTCCGGCAGCGACGGCTTGTTCAACACCATTCTCACGGCCTTCGGCGGCCAGCCGCAAAACTGGCTGCAGAACGCCAATCTGGCCATTCCCTCCATTGCGGTGATGTCCATTTGGCAATGCCTTGGCATGCAGATGATCATTATGCTGGGTGGCCTCCAGTTCATTCCCGAGGAGCTGTATGAAGCCGGCACCATCGATGGCGCCAGCAGCTGGCAGCAGTTCATCTACATCACCGTGCCTCAGCTGAAGAATACCCTGGTCTATGTGTTTATCTCCAATACGATTTATTCCCTGAAGCTGTTTACCCAGATTTACATGTTGGATGATCGCCTCCCCAAGAAGGTCACCTCCCTGGTTTACCTGATGTATGATGCCGGCTTTAACGATAAGCGGGTGGGTTATGCATCTGCCTTGGCTGTGGTGTTTTTTGTGTTGGTTCTGATGATCTCCTGTGTTCAGAACAAGATTACGGAGCGTGATTAACAATGATGGCTGGAAAGAAGACGCAAAGGAAAGTAACCAATATCCTTTTCTACCTCTTATATGTGCTGGTGGCGCTGATCTTCATTGCTCCCCTGTGGTTCCTCTTCCTCTCCGCCATGAAGGAGGAAACGCAGGTTGTCAGCGATATGGCTACCATGAAGGCCTTCGTGCCCTACGGCACCCTGACCTTTGACAACTACAAGGCCGTGTTTGAAAAGCTGGACTTCCTCCACTATTTCCGCAACACCTTGCTGAACGCACTGCTTCAGGTGGTCTTCGGCATGGTCATTAACGGCATGATGGGCTACGCCTTGGGTCTGCTGAAGTTCCGGGGCAGCAAGTTCCTGGTGGCGCTGATGATTGCCCTGACGATTATCCCCACGGAAGCTGTGGTCATCAACCGGTTCATGGTCACCAAGGATGTGGGACTGCTGAACACCCTGTGGGCCCTTTCCGTGCCCAACATGGCTACCCCCATGTACGTATACCTTTTCTATCAGCACTTCCGGGGCATGCCGAAGGAGCTGCTGGAGGCGGCAGTCATTGATGGTGAAAGCTACACCGGCATTTTCTTCAAGATCATGACCCCCCTGAGCAAGCCCATTTACTCCACCGTGGCCATCATGACCCTGATCCGTGCCTGGGGCGACCTGCTGTGGCCTACCCTGGTGACCCGTGACAACACCTGGCGTACCCTGACCCAGGCGCTTCGCGGCCTGGACGACAGCGTGTACACCTTCTGGGGACAGATTTTCGCTTTCTCTGCCATGATGACCCTGCCCCTGCTGGTGGTCTTCGTCCTGTTCCAGAAGCAGTTTGTCCAGTCTGTGGCCATGAGCGGCATTAAGGGGTAAGGTACATGAAAATCAAGTATTTGGGCACGGGAGCAGCGGAGGGCATGCCTGCCACTTTCTGCTCCTGCCCGGTGTGCCTTCGCTCTCTTGCGGAGGGGGGCAAAAGCCTCAGAATGCGTTCCTGCACCCTGCTGGGGGATAATGTGCTCATTGATATGGGGCCGGACATTCACGCCCAGAAGCTGAAGTACGGCCTTCGCCTTGACCGGCTGAAGGCAGTGGTATACACCCACTCCCACGAGGATCATCAGGATGCGTACGCCCTGCAGCTCCGGGGCACCCACTCCTGCGCCGTGCATCCCGGCATTGCCCCGGAGGGGGATGTGCTGCAATTGTACGGCGATCGCTGGGTGGGCAAGCGGTTCCTGTCTGCCATGGGGCAGGGGGTGCAGATTGACGAAACACGCTTCTGTTTCCACGAAGTGCAGCCCTGGCAGCAGTTTCAGGTGGAAGGGTACACCTTCCATGCCCTGCGGGCCAATCACCGCCCCATTGCTGTGGAGGATTGCCTGATCTACGCCATTACCGATGGAAAGAGCAGCATCCTTTACGCCAACGACACCGGGGAGCTTTCCCCGGAGGTGGACGCCTACCTGAAAAAGACGGGATTGAAATTCTCCCTCGTATCCATGGACTGCGCCAGGGGGCTTTTGCCCGGGGACGGTCACATGGGCTGGGCAGAGGTGCTGAAGCTGCGGGATCGGCTCATCGCCATCGGTGCGGCGGATCAAAGCACCCGGTTCATCCTGAATCATTTATCCCACATGAACGACATGACCCATTCGGAATGGGTTTCCTTTGCATCGCCCTACGGCATTGAAATTGCCTGGGACGGATTGGAAATCGAATGCTGATAAGCACAGGGGGACGCTGACTGATGGCAGGTATCAAAGAGGTGGCGGCAAAGGCCGGCGTCTCGGTCACCACCGTATCCCGTACGCTGAATAACCGAGGCTATATCAGCGACGCCATGCGCAAAAGGGTTCAGGACGCCATGGACGAGCTCCATTATCGCCCTAACGAAGTGGCTCGTTCCCTGACCCGGCAGCGTACCCGCATCATCGGCGTGCTGATGCCGGAAATCAACAACGCCTTCTTTTCGGAGGTCATTGCCGAATTATCGAAAATTCTGACCCGGCGGAATTACCGCATGATGCTCTATCAGGCGCTTAGCCTGGAGGATAAAGCCACTGAGTACATCGCCATGCTGGAAGCCAATCAGGTGGATGGTATGATCGTCGCCCTGCGAGGGGAAGCCATCGGTCACGACCTGCGGGCGGATTTTCCCGTGGTCTCCTTTGAACGGCTGAAGATCGACAACATCCCCACTGTGGAGTGCGACAACGAAATGGGGGGCTACCTGGCGGCCTGTGAATTGCTGGACTGCGGATGCCGGAAGCCCATCATGGTATGGGAAAAACACAGCCACGGCAAAATGCCGGCCTTTGACCGGTTTGCCGGCTTCAGCCGGTGCATGGAGGAGCGAAACCTGCCGGTGGAATTTGTGGAAGTTCGTCAAGCCGAGTCAAAGGTCAGCTACGATGAACTGGCACGCCGGGTCTTCCGGGAATATCCCGATGCGGACGGCATTTTTTGCACCAGCGACACCATTGCCAGTTACCTGATGCAGGAAGCAGTCCGCTTGAATAAACGAATCCCCGAGGATGTGAAGGTGGTAGGCTTTAATGACAATACCTTGGCCGCCATGCAGACCATCCCCCTGACCAGCATCCGCCAGCCTATTCATGACATGTGCGAGGCGGCGGTGGATTGCCTCATGGGGCAGATTCATCACGAGCCGTTTCAGACGGATATGATCTTCCCGGTGACCATCAGCCGAAGGGTCAGCACCCGAGGCTATGAAGAAGGATTGAACAAGGAAGACGAAGGAGGCAAAGTATGAGCCATCGAAAGGAATTTGAACGCTGCACCCCGGAAGAAGTGGGCATTGCCAGCGAAGGAATCCTGCGCCTGCTGGACAGGTTGGAGAATTGCGGCTCCACATGGATGCATGGGCTGATGATCATGCGGCATGACAAGGTTTGCGCCGAAGGCTGGTGGTCGCCTTTTGCCCCTGAGCTGCACCACGCCCTCCATTCCCTCAGCAAAACGTGGACAGCCACCGCCGTGGGTCTGGCGGAATACGAAGGCCTGCTGAAACTGGATGATCCGGTCTGCAAGCTGCTGCCGGATAAAATGCCTCATCCCCTGCCGGAGCGGGTGGCACGCATTACGGTGCGGGACATCCTGACCATGTCCAGCGGCAGTGAAACCCAGGGCTCTGCCTATGGGGAACACTGGATGGAAGAATTCTTTGCGCGCCCCTTCGAGCATGAGCCCGGTACCTTCTGGTGCTACAATTCCCAGGGCACGGCCATTGCCTCCGCCTTGGTGGAGCGTGCTGCCGGCATGTCCATGCTGGAATACCTGGATACCCGGCTGTTCCGGAAAATCGGCGTAGATGCCAGTCACGTCATGTGCTACCGGGATGCTGCCGGCACCTGCCTGGGCGGCCACGGCATGTTCACCACCACCGAGGATAACCTGCGGCTGATGCGGCTGTACCTGCACAAGGGCGTATGGAACGGAGAACGGCTGCTGCATGAGCGGTTTGTGCAGGAGGCTACCTCTCCCTTGATGGACACCGCCCCTGCCCATGCCCACACCCCGTGGATTTACGATAATCGGGTGGGTTACGGCTATCAGATCTGGATGTGCCGACCGGAAGGCAGCTATCGTGCCGATGGTGCTTACGGCCAGTTCTGCGTGGTGGTGCCCAAGCTGGATCTGATTGTCTCCATTAACGAGGGAGCCTACATCGGCCAGCATATGAGCCATAATGAGCTGTATCAGCTAAAGGGATGCGCTGCGGAAGATCATCCCGTGCACGGTCCGCAAAACACGCTGAACATTCTCTTTGATACCTTGCTGCCTGCCATAACTGACGGCGATGCTTCCCTGCCTGCCGGCGACGCATCCCGGCTGCTGAAGGAACGCATGACCCGGCTCAGTATACCCAGACCTGCCCCTCAGGTACTGGATCGCACCCAGCGCCCCCTGCATGTAACCCTTGTGCCGGAAGAAGGCCGCATGACCTTTGCCATGCTCCATGGCATGGACAAGCATAACGCTTCCTGGCCGGGGGTGGAGCAAATGCATCTGTCCGCTGACGACGGACTGCTGACTATCGCCTTTACGGAAGGCGGCATGGACAGAAGCATCCTCTTTGATATGCGGGGCGGCCGGTGGCTTGGCAAGCTCCGGTATACGGAAAACAGGGAACTGGTATCCGACGTGGCCTGCGCTGCCTGGTGGAGCGAAGAAAACAAGCTGGAGCTTTCCATCCTGTGGTATGAAACGGAAGGGGAGAATCGGTTTACCTTCACCTTCGAAGGAAAGCAGGTTCGCATGCATAAATGGGTGCAGGCCGGCATGGAGGATGCAATGCAGCACCGTGACGCCGTATACCGGGTACTGGAGGAGAACGCATGAACAACGGTGCAATGCTCAATGCCTACCCGGACAGCATGGGCGCAAACCTGCACGAGATGGTTCAGCTGCTGAGCCTGCCGGAAATAAAGGACGCATTCCGCTCCTTCTACATCCTGCCTACGGTGTTCAACTCCGACCTGGACGGAGGATTCTCGGTCATTACCTATGATCTGTGCCGCTCCAAGGCCAGGGAGGAAGACTTGCAGGCGCTGAACCACCTGGGCATTGATCTGACCTTCGACTTTATTCTGAATCACCTGTCCGTGCTGTCCCCACAGTTTCGGGATGTGTTGAAAAATGGGGATCAGTCCAAGTATCGGGATTTCTTCATTGACTGGAACCGTTTCTGGCAGGGTTGCGGGCAAATGACCAAGGAAGGGTGGATCGCCCCTGACCCGGATCAGTGGGCAAGCATGACCCTGCGGAAAAGCGGCTGGCCCCTGCTGATGGTGCGCTTCCCCGACGGTCGGGATGTGCCCTACTGGAACACCTTTTATCAGCAGGTCACCTATCCTCCGGTGGATGCCTTTGATCTGCTGGATGCAGTGGAAAATCGGTACGACGCTGCATCCGACCTTGCCGAACGCATCAATGACCAGCTGGATCGGGGGCTGACTCCTGCCGACATGGACTGGACGGGATACGAGGCCTATCAGGAGCCGGTCAAGGCACTGCTGGAAAGCCGCCGCCACTATCTGGGGCAGATGGACGTGAACGTGCAGCATCCTCTGGTGTGGCAGTGGTACGATCAGGTCATGGGTCAACTGGCCGGCTACGGCGCAGTGATGATTCGGTTGGATGCCTTCACCAGGCTGCACAAAGCTCCGGCACGGGTGAATTTCATGAACGAGCCGGAGACCTGGGACATTCTGCAGCGGCTGCGCACCATGGCGGCAAGCCATGGGCTGGACGTGCTGCCGGAGATTCATGCCACGTACGCCTCCGGCAATTACCGCCGGCTGACTGACCTGGGCTGCATCACCTATGATTATTTTCTGCCTGCCTTGCTGATTGATGCCATGGACACGGGAGAAAGCAGGTATCTGCACGCCTGGGCACGGGAACAGATTGACGACGGGCTTTCCGTCATTAACATGCTGGGCTGCCACGACGGTATTCCCATGCGGGATGCCCGGGGCATTCTGCCCAACGAACGGGTGGATGCCCTGACGGAGCGGCTGGTAACCCGGGGCGGCAGGCGAAAAATGATTCACGGCGCCAAACCGGAAACCTATCAAATGGATATTACCTATTATAATGCCCTGGAATGTGATGATCAAAAGCTGCTGATGGCCAGGGCCGTGCAGCTGTTCATGCCCGGAAAGCCTCAGGTGTGGTACCTGGATCTGCTGGCAGGGGCAAACGACGAGGAAGTTTTTCTCCGCAACCCTACTGCCGACAACCGGGAAATCAACCGCACCTCCTTTACCAAGGAGCAGGCAGCGCAGCGGCTGAAGCTTCCTGTGGTCAGGAATCAGCTGAAGCTGTTAAAGCTCCGCAACACCCACCCTGCCTTTGCCGGGGGTGCAAAGGTGGAAGCGGAGCAGCCGGACGATCATACCCTTCGCTTGACCTGGCGGCAGGGGGATGCCTGGGCTTCCCTGTATGCGGATTTTCACAAGGTGTGCTGGGAAATCACCGGCAGTAACGGAGTTGCATCATGAAAGTACTGATCCTTTCGGATATTCATGCCAACCACACCGCTTTGCAGGCTGTGCTTCAGGATGCAGGACAAGTGGATCAGATTTGGTGCGCCGGGGATTTGGTGGACTACGGCGTCTGCCCCCATGAGACGGTTGCATGGTTCCGCAGCCACCAGGTGCAGTGCGTATCCGGCAACCATGACCGGCATCTGCTCCACATCCTGCAAACCGGGGAAACCGAAGCCTACCGGGGCACTCCCATGTACAAGTGGGTGCATGACAACTGCGAACGGGTCACCCCGGAGGATATCCGCTACCTGGAGCAGCTGCCCATGCACCTGAGCCTGGAGGCGGATGGCATTGCCTATCTGCTGCAGCACCAGATGGGAGAAGGATCCCTGGCCTATCAAATGCCGGAAAGCCTCCACGCCTTCAACGATTTCTGGCAGACCTGGTATACCGGCGATGCATCCGCGGAAAGACGCATGATCTTCGGCCATACCCACCGGCGGTGCGTGCATCAGCTGGATGACCAGGTGCTGTGGCTGAATCCCGGCTCGGTCAGCTATCGACGGCCGGACGACCCGGATAAACGTGCCCATTACATGACCATTGAGGATGGGATCATTCATTTCCATGCCGTCGCCTATGATCGGAGCGACAGCCTGAAGCGAGCCATGGCCTATGTGCGCTCCGGCGGCATGATGATGACGGAACTTCAGGACGCTATGTTCTTTTTCGGCGACGCCGCCACAAGCCGGGAGCCCCTGCCGAAAGCATGAAGCCTCGCCATTTGTATCATCGAAAACAAGGAGGAACCCGGCAATGGCCGACCGATTGATCAACGACCTGTACCCTGTGATGCCCTGGGATGAAATTGACGCTGTGGTGTTTGACATCGGCAATGTGCTGGTGGCCATGGATGAAGATCAGGTACTGGCCACCATGTTCCCGGGAGATCCCGAGCTGCAGCACCGGGTGCAGATGCGCACCACCCGTGTTCCTTACTGGAACATGCTGGACGGGGGCATGCCCATGGAGGAATGCATCACCGCCATGGCAGGCAATGAACCGGATCTGCTGGAGCCCATTCGGCAGTTTGTAACCCACTGGCCGGATTACCGCCACGTGGTGGAGGAAGGGCGGCAGGCCGTGTACACCTGCAAGGCTCACGGCAAGAAGCTGTACATCCTCAGCAACTACACCTCCGAACATTTTGCCCGCAACGAAAAGGAATATGATTTCTTCAGCTTGTTTGACGGAGCAGTTATTTCCGCCCGGGAACACATGCTGAAGCCTGAACGATGCATTTATGACCTGCTGATCCAGCGGTATCACCTGAACCCCAGCCGAACCCTGTTCATTGATGATACCCCTGCCAATATTGCCGGTGCCTTTGCCGCAGGATGGCATGGCTTCTGCATGAACGAGGCGGGGAAGCTGTCAGCCTTCCTGGGAGAATAACCGATGCAGACCATGGTCTGCCCGAAGGAAAGAAGGATGAACCCATGCTGCAAATTCCTTATGCCGAGGCCGTTGATACCATGACCAAGGGGCTTTCCCGCTTTATGGACAGGGAAACAGCCCGGTATTTTGCTTCCATCTTTGCCGACAACTCGGCTGACGGCATTGCCAGCCATGGGCTGAATCGGTTTGCCCGGTACATGGATGACATGGCCTCCGGCATCTGCAACCCCAAGGTATTGGCGGCGGAACGGGTTTCCGGCATGGGCGGCTTTGAAGTGTGGGATGCTCACTTCGGCGTAGGCCCCCTCATTGCCGAGCAGATGGGTAGGCGTGTCATGACCCTGGCCGGGGAGCACGGCATTGGTTGTGTTGCCCTGCGGAACAACAGCCATTGGCTCCGGGCAGGCCGTTACGCCCTGCAAATGGCCAAGGCCGGGTATGTATCCTTCTGCTTCACCAATACCTGCATGAACATGGCGGCCTGGGGAGCCAAGCAATTATCCACCGGCAACAACCCCATGGCCATGGCCGTTCCCTATGGGGAACAAGGCCTGCTGATGGATATGGCCGTTAGCCAGTACGCCTTCGGTAAGTTGGAAGTAATGGCACAGCAAGGAAAAATGATGGATACCCCCTGCGGCTACGATGCCCAGGGCAACGAGACCAAGGATCCGCAGAAAATTATTGACGGGGGCATGATGTTCCCCATGGCCATGTGGAAGGGCAGTGCCCTGAGCATCATGCTGGATCTCATGGCTGTGACCCTTTCTGCCGGCCGATCTTCCCTGGAAATCGGCGAGCCCAAGGATGGGGAAAAAGGCATGAGTCAGGTGTACATCGCCATTCATCCGGATGCTTTGCCGGACAAAGAAGCCGTGCAGGAGAAGATGCAGGCTACCATCCGCTTCTTCCACAGCCTGAACGGAGGTCAGAGCAGCGCCCACGCCCCCGGAGAAAACCTGCCGGATGTGCGGAAGAGGAGCATGGAGCAGGGCATTCCCGTGACGGAAGCCACGTGGAGCAAAATTGTATCGATCTGCTGAAATGAAGGGGCTGACGATAAGGCTGGTCTGCCTGTAAAGCATACATAGGCAACGCCGCAGCCCCCCTGCCCTACGGGCAGGGGGGCTGCGGCGTTCGAAATTTACTGTGTAGTAGAACCATCTGGAATGACAAGGTTCCAAAACTACTTGTACAATGTCCGTGTTAAGCGTTTCGTAGTAGAACCATCTGGAATGACAAGGTTCCAAAACTGTTCAGCCGATCAAGCCGGGCTTGCTGCAGTAGTAGAACCATCTGGAATGACAAGGTTCCAAAACACACCCGTCCTATTGTACTCCATAAGAGCCGTAGTAGAACCATCTGGAATGACAAGGTTCCAAAACACCGTCTAGTTCTTCCGCACCTTCTGCCAGGTAGTAGAACCATCTGGAATGACAAGGTTCCAAAACGGCAGGGATTCCGGGGAATCAGGTTGTCGTGTAGTAGAACCATCTGGAATGACAAGGTTCCAAAACAAAAAAATATGTATATGAGGATGTGCAGGGGTAGTAGAACCATCTGGAATGACAAGGTTCCAAAACGCTATGAATTGCAACGCGCTATAGATTTATGTAGTAGAACCATCTGGAATGACAAGGTTCCAAAACGATATTGACGTTGTAATTTACGATGAATTTGTAGTAGAACCATCTGGAATGACAAGGTTCCAAAACCTCAAATGCTGAGGTGGGGACTTTTTCGGTAGTGAGCCGCTGTCCTCCGGATGATTCTAAGTTGGCTTTAGTGTATCACATTCTGATGATTTTGTCATCAAAGTTTTCATCGATTTGCCAGCGAATTTCCTGCGGGTGAAGGGGAATCCCGGCATCATGCAGGACCAGCAGCAGCCTGATTTTTGTGTAGCAGGCGTACTTGATCATTTCTTGCCAATCCGCCTCGGAAAAGTAGAAATCCAAATTGCACAGTACCAGCAGTTTCTTCGGCATCCACTCTGCCATGATATCCATCAGCTTGCAGACACGCACCTGGGGTGACGTATCCCCCGGGCAGTCAATGCGCAGGCCAAGTGTCTTGCAAGCATCCTGCACGGTTAGTTCGTTAAGCATGTCCATTTCAAGGGGGATGTCCATGCTGACGGTTCGCAGGAATGCTGTCAGCTCGATGACTTGCTTTTGCCATGCCGTATAGCGAAAAGGATCACTGACAATCAGCTTGTTCATTTCCCCATAGAGTGCTGTAACAATCTTTCTGCTGTTAAAGTCAATATGGAAAGGGTCGGAAACCACGAAAAGCAATTTCCCGGGATCCAGCTGATCCTCTTTTTCCAGAAACATGAAGTGTTCCAGCGGCTCATCACCGCTTTCCATGGCAAGAAAGCTCTGCACCACCCGTGCATACAGGTGGGGCGTAGCAATCTGTATGGAGGATACATGATCCTCCTCCATGGGCAGATCATGGTCAAAACTGATGTTTCGCAGTATCAAAAGAACCACAGCCTTTCCGTCGTGTTCAGCTGCTTCTCCTGGGGTTCGCCCAGCAGGTAGTCAATTTGGCTGTACTGCTTTTCCGTGATGATCATCAGCTGAATCACCCCTTTGGAGGGCTTGATGCGATTCACACGCTGCTTGACCAACTCAGCCGCTACAGCATTGACCGCCAGCTTGCTGTAGACAGACTCCTGCATCATCAGAAAGCCTTCCTTGATCAGATCCCTGCGGAAACGCCCGTAGGCTGCCCGATCTTCCGCCGTGGTGACAGGCAAATCAAACATCACAATGACTCGCATGGCTCGCATCCTCATAGTGCATCATCATTCCTTCAGACCATTCGGTATGACCATCCAGATAATCCGTGGCATTGCGCACATAGCGGGCAATCGCAGTGCCGAGATACATGTTCTGCTGCTGATAGTGTATTTCGACATTCAGCATGTCCAGCAATTCGTACTTGTAATCCTTGTCAAAGATGCGCTCGCCCTGGTGCAGCACCACCTCATCCACCAGAAAGCGAAATGGCTCCATCAGGTCAGAGGCCAGATTAAAGGCGTTATACGCATTGCGATGATGAATGCCCAGCTGAGTCGCATAACCCCGTGCCGTGATCTCCTTGTTGAAGCAGGAGAGGATCAGGGAGTAGCCGTAATTCAGGGCTGCGTTGCGGTCGCTGTTCAGGTCACGGGAAAAACCCTTTCCGTATACCCGGTTAAAATAGACTTTTGCGGCGTGACCTTCCCGGTTGGTTGCATCCCCCGGTGTTACAGCTTCTGAAAAGGCTGCAATCTGCTCCGCTGCCTCTTCGGACACTTCACGGATGACCTCGGCTTGGTTCAGAATCTTCTGCCGGATGATCTTCTGCCACAAAAAGGCCTTCCGCTCATCGCTCCATTTTGCTTGATCCATCATTCGTGCCGCAGTATCATGGCTGCCGTTGCAAGGGAGCACTTGGCCGCAGGGGTTCCGCTTTTCATCACAGAAGATGACACTGATCTTTTCCTTCATAAGCTCACTGATCAGGTAAGCGGTCAGCGTCACCATGGTTGTGTCCAGTATCAGAGTATGTATCTCTGATAGGTGAATGGTGCGCACCTCGTCTCCACGGATGATCAGGAAGCCATCCTTGTAGGTCAGCTTGCATGGCGTCTGAATCACAACTGTTCGGAATCCGGCCATAGCTTTGTCCTCTTCTCGTATAAGCCCGTGATGGACTGGTCGATCAAAATGATGTGCTGAAGACGTGAAAGCCCGTGTTTTAATCGCACTTCTCCAATTCCTAATTCCGGAAGTTTTGACTTATAGCTTGCACAGCCTTTATCCGCTTTTGCAATCTTCATGGTTTCTATGATAAACTTTACCTTTTGACCTAGCGGAAGAGCAAGAATCTCTTCTTTTTTTGTCTTCAGTGCTTTCAATGGCCCACCGTAAATCGGATACTGCTTGCGAAGCTTTTCAAACAGCAAATCAATCAGGGCATCCATTTGAGACTCGTCGTCGAGGGTCAATTTCCATGGCGTCTTGCTGATTTTATAGAGGAGTGCGTGGTAATTCATTGGCAGGAAAAGCTCCCTGGCGTTATAGATTTCAGTACAGCTTCCCAGCATCAACTCACTACCCTCATACTCAACCCGCTGATTTATCAAAATCTTAGGACGGATGATCTGAACCTGCGAATACTTTTTCTCTAGGAACTCCTGCAGCACCTGCGGATTCTCTTCGACCGCCTTGGCGAGATAGATCGGCACATTCACCAGTTCGGCAGCACGCTTCCTGTCTTTCTGGTAGCTGATGGCCGCTATATAGGCAGGCTTTTCACTGCCAAAGCCGCCGTACTTTGCCGTATCCAATTTGCCCTTCAGCCGTATCTTTGCACCGGACGATCCCGCCCGACAGCGTGTAATATCGAACAATTTTCCCGTCTTTTCCCGCTTCAGGTAGACTACGTGTCCGTCGTGGTACCCAAGCACGGCTTTCAGGTAGCGAATGTGATCCTCTTTCCTGCGGAGGATTTCGCCTGTCTCGCTGTCCACCTGATCACGGTTAAATGCCGCAAGGATCATGCCGTGCTCAAATCGTCCGTTGAAACTTCCACCGTACATCTCCTTGATCTTTTGCAGGCGGATCTGGTCACTGGGTTCAGTGTCCAGCCAGCGCATGTGATTGTAG
>CAVKHY010000013.1:0-19889 GCA_963656345.1 bacterium
GCATCGGCCGCCTCAGTGCCTACTGCGGCGCCGTGTGTGCCGGATGCGCCGCCGGCGCGGCCATTGCCTGGCTGAACGGGGGCGACCTGCGCATCATTTCCCATACGCTGGTAAATGCCTTGGCCATTGTGTCCGGCATGGTATGCGACGGCGCCAAGGCATCCTGTGCGGCGAAGATTGCCGCCTCCGTCGACGCAGGCATGATGGGCTGGCAGATGATCCTGAACGGTCAGCAATTCTACGACGGCGAAGGCATTGTGACCAAGGGCGTTGAGAACACCATCAGCAACGTAGGTCGTCTGGGCCGCCTGGGCATGCGGGAAACAGACAGGGAAATCCTCCGCATTATGACCGGCCAGCCGGACATCGAATAAAGCCCCCGGCGGTCACCTGCGCCCCATGCTTCATCTCCCTGTTCCTGTAAGCCCTCTGCTTTTTCGACATTTTGAATCAGGAGGATCTACTGATGACTACCCAAGCCAAGAAAAAGGGACTGAGTCTGCCCTTCAAGCTTCTCATCGGCATCGCTGTGGGCATCGTCGCCGGCTTATTCCTGCCGGAAAGCGTGATGACCGTTGTCGTTACGCTGAAATACGTGCTGAACCAGCTCATCCTGTTCTGCGTGCCCCTCATCGTAATCGGCTTCATTGCCCCGTCCATTACCAAGATGGGTTCCAATGCCACCCGAATGCTGGTCATTGCCATCATTGCCGCCTACATCAGCACCGTGCTGGCAACGGTGATGAGCATGGCGGCAGGCTATGTGCTGGTGCCCCATCTGCCCATTGCCACCACCATGGAAGGCTTAAAGGAACTGCCGGATGTGGCCTTCCAGCTGGATATTCCCCAGATCATGCCGGTGATGAGCGCACTGGTCTTCTCCGTGCTGATTGGTCTGGCCGCCGTGTGGACCAAGGCCAAGACCACCGTGACCGTGCTGCAGGAATTCCAGAACATCGTGCTGAAGGTAGTGGAAAAGGTCATTATCCCCGTGCTGCCTGTGTTCATTACCCTGACCTTCTGCAGCCTCAGCTACGACGGCACCATCACCAAGCAGTTCCCTGCTTTCCTGCTGGCCATTGTGATTGTCATGATCGGCCATTACATCTGGATGGCGGTGCTCTACGGCTTTGCCGGCCTCTACTCCGGCCGCAACGCCATTGAAGTCGTTAAGCATTACGGCCCCGCTTACCTGACCGCCGTGGGTACCATGTCCTCTGCCGCAACCCTGGCCGTGGCGCTGGAATGCGCCCGGAAGAGCAAAGTGCTCCGTTCCGACATGGTGGAATTCGGCGTTCCCCTCTTTGCCAACATTCACTTGTGCGGTTCTGCACTGACGGAAGTATTCTTCGTCATGATTGTTTCCCAGGTGCTGTACGGACATCTGCCGAACCTGGGCAGCATGATCCTGTTCATCCTGCTGCTGGGCATCTTCGCCATCGGTGCGCCCGGCGTTCCCGGCGGCACGGTCATGGCCTCCCTGGGACTGATCGTCGGCGTGCTGGGCTTCAACAGCGACGGCGTTGCCCTGATGCTGGCCATCTTCGCCCTGCAGGACAGCTTTGGCACCGCCTGCAACGTGACCGGCGACGGCGCCCTGACCCTGTTCCTCACCGGCTATGCGGAAAAGCACGGCATTGCCCAGGAAAATATCAGCCTGGAGCTGTAAGAACGAGTCAAGACTTTCTTCCATAAATAAAAGGAACCACCGATGGAGGCAGCAATGCCTTATCCATCGGTGGTTCTTGCTTACCCCGCATTGCCCACCAGTTCAAAGGGATCGGACACCAATTCGTACTTCACCCCGGCGATCCAGGCGGAAATATGGGCCTTGTAGGTTCCGGCCGGGGCATACTCCCCGGAGGAGGTTTTGCCGTTCCAGCAGAAAGTAGAACCCAAGGGCTTCATCTGCTCCGGCCGGCTTCCCTGACGGGTGCAGATGCGGCGCACGGTGCTGCCTGCTTCATCTTCAATGGTGACGGAAATCTCACAGGGGAATTGGTGGTGCACCAAGATATTCATTTCTTCATAGCTTTCTGGGCTGAAGGCTTTCCCTGTGTACACTTCCAGCAGCGGATCCCCCTTCAGGGGCGGAATGGTCAGCACCCGGCTGGAAATCATGGACACGCTGTTGTTGCGGATGGCCAGCATCTGCATCAGCACATAGCCGTAGGATCCCGTATCATCCCGGGAGAAGGTGAAGGTACGCTCCTTGTAGCCGGGGGACAGGAAGCCCTGGGCATCGCCGAATTCTCCGAACCGTTCGCTGTTATCCCACACAAGGTCGCTGTTCTCAAAGTCCCACTTGCCTTCCCGGTGCATCACCGTTTGATAGGCAATTCGGGCAGAGGTCAGCATGGTGAAGGAGAAATTTGCCGTGGGAATGGTATCCGTCAGCGTCTCCCCGGAGAAGGTCAGCCCGCTGACAATGGAGGTTCGATCCTGATCCTTCAGCACTTCCGTGTTATACGACAGGATCACGAAGTCATCCTCTTCCGGGTACATCCGGGTGGTGGATGCGCCGTGATTCTCCAGCAGGTAGTTCTTCAGTTCGGTCATGGTGATATGCCCATCCCGGTTGGCATCCGCACCGTAGGCGCCCAGGTAGCTCAGGCCGCGCACCAGGGCAGAAGAGAAATACCCTGCACCGGCTGACTCACTGGCATCTTCGTTGCCGGCCCAGAACCAGCTTTCCTCCGCACCGCCGGAGGAACAGATCACCTTATAATCCTTGCCCACAAACACATTGTCAAACGGGGGATGAACCCCTTTCCCCAGCATGGCGCCGGAGTGGCATGCGTCCACAATCAGTACCTTGGTGCCCTTGATCTTGTCAAAGGTCTCCTTCAATTCGGAGGCGGTAATGCCATCCTCCCGAACCCCGTCGGAAAGGAGCAGGGTCATGCTGCCGTTGGGCTGTCCCTGCTGCCACAGGCCATGGGTGCTGATGTAGAAAAAGCTGACGTCATCCTCATCCGCATCGGCAAAGGTTTCCAGGATCAGCTGTTCCAAGGCTTCCTTGCTGTACAGGTCGTTTCGGCGGGTCACCATGGTCACGGGATCCAAATCGCCGCCGGAAAGGACGCTCATCATTTGGGTCACGTTATTGGCCGAGGAGGGGGCGGTGCTGACCTGGGACACAAAGTTATCACACCCCACCAGCAGCACCCGATCCAAGGATTCCGCAAGGGACGGAAAGCACAGCACGCACCCCAGAAGAAGCGCAAAAAAGAAAAGATTCCTCCGGCGCACGGCTTTTCCTCCCTTCTTTTCATTCAAGGAACATTATACACTGTTTTCCCCGATTTCTCCACCTCTTTCGCTCCACGGGGTCGTGAACATTGTGAGAACAGTGTATCGACAAAGTGGCAAAGCCACTTTGTCGAGGTTGCACTCAGTCGTTGGTCGCTTCGCTCCCGGCCACTCCTTCGTGTAAGGAAGCAATCCTGCGGATTGCTGCGAAAATCGTCGCACAGGGGCTTCGCCCCGTTTGAACGCCCCGAAGGGGCTCGCCGATTTTCGATCTAGGGTTGAAGGGCTTGTGAGCCCTCCAACGCCACCCGGGGTTTGTTGATAGCCTGAAATTGTATCGTTCCATGGTGAAAGTGGTTGGTATCCCATCCCCAAATGTATGATAGCAACGGATCCGCTGGACGATGCAGCCCCATCGTGATACAATGAGGATGACGATCAACAACAGGAAAGCTTCCTGCAAAGGAGATACCCATGCAAGATATCAACGCACGCAAATTTCAGTGGCTGACCTCCGACGTGGTCACGGACGAGGACAAGAACACCATCATCGACATGGATGAAACCCAGCTGGCAGACTGTTTTTATCGGCAGCTGGCCTTCGGCACCGGCGGCCTCCGAGGGGAAATCGGTATGGGGGACGACCGGATGAACCTGTACACCGTTCGCCATGCTACCCGTGGATTGGCGGATTACCTGCTGTCCACCCCGCTGCCCCGGAAAGTGGCCATTGCCCACGACAGCCGCATCATGAGCCGGGAATTCGCCGAGGCGGCCGCTCTGGTGCTGGCAGAGCAGGGCATTACCGCCCTCATGTATCCCCGGCTGGAGCCTACCCCTGCCCTGTCCTTCGCCGTGCGGGATCAGGGCTGCGGCGCAGGCATCTGCATCACCGCCAGCCACAACCCTGCCAAGTACAACGGCTACAAGGTTTATGGGGCGGACGGCTGCCAGATTACCACGGAAGCTGCCAATGCCATTCAGCAGTGCATTGCCGCCGCCCCCTTCTTCGTGAAAACTAGCTTAACCTTTGAGGACGCCAAAGAACAGGGGCTGATTCGTGACCTGCCGGAAGAGGTGCTGGATCGGTTCCTGCAGGCGGTGGAAGGCGAGCAGCTCCGCCCGGAGCTAAACCAAGTGCCGCTCAAGGTGGTGTATACGCCCCTGAACGGCACCGGACTGGAGTGCATAATCCGGATGCTTCGGGATTGCGGCATCAAGGATGTGCACGTGGTAGCGGAGCAGGAGCACCCTGACGGACACTTTCCCACCTGCCCCTATCCCAACCCGGAAATCCGGGAAGCCTTAGCCCTGGGCATCCGGGACTGCAAGGCTTTCCACCCGGATCTGCTCCTTGCCACCGACCCGGACTGCGATCGGGTGGGCATTGCCGTGCCTGTGGGCGATGACGTCCGGCTCATGACCGGCAACGAAGTGGGCATCCTGCTCCTGGACTACATTGCCAAGACCCGCATAGAAAAAGGCACCATGCCCCTGAAGCCGGTGGCCGTGACCACCATTGTATCCAGCGCCATGGCAGACAAGGTGGCGGAGCACTATGGTATAGAGCTGCGCCGCACCCTGACGGGCTTCAAGTTCATTGGGGAGCAAATCGGCCTGCTGGAAAAGGCAGGGCAGAAAGCCCGGTATCTGTTCGGCTTTGAGGAAAGCTACGGCTACCTGTCCGGCACCCACGCCCGGGACAAGGATGCGGTGAACGCTTCCCTGCTGATCTGCGAAATGACCCGGTACTACAAGCAGCAGGGCATGACCCTGCCGGAGGCCATGGACAGCTTGTATCAAACCTACGGCTATCACTTCAACAGCCTCCACAGCTACACCTTCGAAGGCGCCAAGGGCATGACGATCATGGCGGACAAGATGACCGCCCTGCGAACCCATCCGCCGAAGACCATGGCCGGTGCAGCGGTCACCGGTGGGAAGGATTATCTGTCCCAAGGCACTGGTCTGCCTGCCGCCGATGTGCTGACCTTCTGCCTGGAAGGCGGCGATAAGGTGATCATCCGCCCCAGCGGCACAGAACCGAAGATCAAGGCCTACACCTTTACCACCGCCTCGGACGAAAATGCCGCTAAGGCCAAGGAAGCCCGGCTGGGCGACTGGCTGGATGATTGGATGAAGGGATAAAAAATCCCCGTGCAGGTTCATCGCCTGCACGGGGATTGCTCTCTTGCTTAGGAATGATTAGGCGGCGGGAGTAGTGGTAGCTTCAGGGGCTTCCTTCTCCACGAACTTCAGGGCGTCCATCAGCTTAACGCAATTTTCGATCACTTCGTCATTCACTGCGGACAGGTCGGCATTGTAAGCGGATACGTTCACGAACACGCCGTCCTTGATGGTGATGACCTGAACAGCGTCCAGCAGGGTCTGGTCAACAATGATGATTACCTTCACGTCATCGTCCAGATCGCGCACTTCGTAGGTGTAGTCGCCATCAGCCGTTGCGATGACTTCATACAGCTGCTCGATCTGATCATCGGTAGCGTCCTTCAGGTCAGCACCTTCCAGCAGGGTATCATCGCTGTTAGCCAGGGTGATCAGGTAGAAAGTACCTTCGATCTCGTCTTCGTCGTTGGTAGCGGTGTAGTAGACAAATCCAATGCCTTCATACTCTTCGTACTCCAGGTTCAGGCCGTCCATTTCAGGCACTTCCAGGTTGAAGGGCAGGCTGGTGGTGCCAACCAGAGTAGATTCAGCCAAAGCAGATGCGCAGCCCAGCAGCATCATAGCTGCCAGCAGCAGTGCAACGAACTTCTTCATAAGGGCATTTCCTCCTTTGTTGTGGGCGTTCAGTTGAATTTAACGATCCAGCAGGATCTTCATGATGAAGCCGCAGCGATTGTTCTCAGCGTCATACACCTGGCACCAGGTCTTGTTCTCCTTCAGCACCAGCAGCTGCTTGCCTTCATAATACTTGGCCTGCACAGGAGCAGCCTTGCTGGGAGCCCACCGCATGTTCACGAAGTTGCCGGGGGTGGAGGGCTTCACGGTGGTGTAGGCGTTAACGTCCTTAAAGTTGTTGAAAACGCTGGCGGTCAGGGTATCAGCCGTGTTGCCCTTGGTAGAACCATTGGAGGGCTTGCTGCTTACCAGATAGCGGCTCATGATCCAGCCGGTTCCGGAGTAGCCGGAGTAGCCAACCTGGCTCCAGCCGTTCACCGTGCTGTACACGGTAACGCCGGTGCCATAGGGCACGGTGGTGATGACGGCATAGTTGGTGCCTGCGCCGTAACGCATGTTCACGCTGCCGCCGGTGCCGGTCTTCACATACTTGATGGTAGGCGTGTCTGCCAAGGCTGCCATGGGAACAGCTGCCAGCAGCAGGACTGCTGCCATCACAAGGGCCATGATCCTTGTCTTTTTCATAAAAATTCCACCTTTCTTTTCAGAGGGGGTGTAACCCTCTCCGTACCTGCATGGTATCACAAAAGTCGTTAAAACGCAAGCAATTTGATAAGCTGTTACAAATGAAAATGGTTACTTTTGGGGTTAAAGGACTGAATAGCTACCACAAACTACAAAAAAGCAAGAGGCTCTGCTGCGGAAAAAGGAAATGGACGATGGGCGTCGAATATCTGCATTGTATTCTGTGAAAGGAGGCGTCGCTATGCCCTTTGGCCGTCCTGAACCACCCCGTGGAGGAGGTCCCCGTGGGGGAGGCTGGCATCATCGTCCCCCGGAACCCCCGCCGCCCCGCCGCTCTTTGTTTGGCCCCGGCAGACCGCCCCGTCCCTACAGCAGCTGCTGCCTGGGATGCTGCGTGTATGTGCTGGGTGCGGCAGGTCTCCTGGGGGTGTTGATTTCCCTGCTCTTCGGGCTCCTGTAACCCTTGCAAATCCGCTGATGATGTGGTATGATTGCCCCAATGGCATTGATGGGTCCGGACAGGCTTTGCCCCGATAGCGAGCGTGCGGCAGTGGAAGGCACGCATGGGGAGCGCCTGCGCCATCCCAACCCGGAGCTGCGGCTAATCCCCGCCGGTTCGCCCCCGTGAAGAGGCGCAATGAGTGAGGATAGGTTCGCCTGTCCTAAGCCGGGTGGTACCGCGAAGCATAACGGCTTCGTCCCTGCATGAAAGCGCAGGCGACGGGGCTTTTTTCTTACCCTTTCGGGCTTTCGCCGCCAGATACATAAGGAGGTTTTCCCCATGGCAAAGGAAAAGAAGCAGGAATTTGTCACCCACATTACCCCCCGCAGCGAGGATTTCTCCCAGTGGTACACGGACGTGATTCTGCAGACGGAGCTGTGCGACTACGCCCCCGTTCGCGGCTGCATGATCGTTCGCCCTTACGGCTACGCCATTTGGGAGCAGATTCAGCAGGCCATGGACAGCCGCTTTAAGGCTACCGGCCATCAAAATGTCTATTTCCCCATGCTGATTCCCGAAAGTCTGCTGCTGAAGGAAGCGGAGCACGTGGAAGGCTTTGCTCCCGAGGTGGCGTGGGTCACCCAGGGCGGCACGGAAAAGCTGCAGGAGCGGCTGGCCATCCGCCCCACCAGCGAAACCATTTTCTGCACCATGTACGCCAAGTGGGTGCAGACCTGGCGTGATCTGCCCCTGAAGTACAACCAGTGGTGCTCCGTCATGCGGTGGGAAAAGGCTACCCGTCCTTTCCTGCGCACCAGCGAGTTCCTCTGGCAGGAAGGCCACACCATCCACGCTACCCCCGAAGAGGCTCAGGAAGAAACTCTGGCCATGCTGGAAGTGTACCGGGAAGTGGCGGAGGATGTGCTGGCAGTGCCTGTCTATGTCGGCCAAAAGAGTGAAAAGGAAAAGTTCGCCGGCGCACGGGCTACCTATTCCATGGAAGCCATGATGCACGACGGCAAGGCCCTGCAGGCCGGCACCAGCCACAACTTCGGCACTAACTTCTCCGAAGCTTACGGCATCCAGTTCCAGAACAAGGAAGGCAAGCTGACCTATGCCCAGGAAACCAGCTGGGGCAGCAGCACCCGGCTCATCGGCGCCATCATCATGACCCACGGCGACGACCGGGGTCTGCGCCTGCCGCCCCGCATTGCGCCCATTCAGGTGGTCATCCTGCCCATTGCCGCCCACAAGCCCGGCGTGAACGAGGCCTGTGAAAAGCTGGAGAAGGAACTGAAGGATGCAGGCTTCCGGGTCAAGCTGGACGACCGGGATACGGTGTCCGCCGGCTTCAAGTTCAACGACTGGGAGCTGAAGGGCGTGCCTGTCCGGCTGGAAGTGGGCCCCCGGGATCTGGAGAACGGCGTTGTTACCGTGTTCCGCCGGGATACCTGTGAAAAGTTCACCATGGCGCTGGACGGCATTACCGGCGAAATGCAGCAGCTGTTGGACAGCATTCAGCAGGAGCTGTACAACCAGGCCAAGACTTTCCGTGATGCCCACACCCGTCCCGTTAAGACCATGGAAGAGCTGGGCGAGGCGGTGCAGGAAGGCTTCGCCAAGGCAGCATGGTGCGGCGACCGGGAATGCGAGGACAAGATCAAGGATCAGTTCAACGCATCCAGCCGGAACATGCCCTTTGACCAGAATGATGAAGGCTGCGGCGACACCTGCGTATGCTGCGGCAAGAAGCGGAAGCACATCATGTACTTCGCAAAGGCCTATTAAGGGGGGCTTCGCCCCGTTTAACGCCCCGTTTATTCCCTGCGGCAGCATCGCCCCTGCGGTGCTGCCTTTCCCATGTATAGGAAGGAATTCACCCCGGCTATGTCGAATGACTCAAGGTGTACCAATAAGAAAGGAAGCAAAAGCATGTTTACGTATAAGACGCATGGCACCTGCTCCACCCAGATTGATCTGGAAATCAAGAACGGCGTCATTACCTACTGCAAGTTCACCAAGGGCTGCAAGGGCAACACGGAAGGCCTTGCCCGCATGGTGGTGGGTCAGAAGGCGGAGGATGTGGCCGCTCGGCTGGAAGGCGTGCCCTGCCGCGGCGATACCTCCTGCCCGGATCAGCTGTCCAGGGCCATCCGTGCCTATCACGACTGATCAAAGCCGACTGAAAGGAGTTTCCCCTTGGCTGAAGAAACAATATCCATCCCTTCATCCTTTGATGAAATGGATTTAAGCAGCGAAGTGCTGCATGCGGTGAAGGATATGGGCTTCACCACCCCCTCAACGGTTCAGGCCAAAACCATCCCCCTGATGATGGCCTGGGCAGACATTAACGCCATTGCCCCCACCGGCACCGGCAAGACCTGCGCCTTCGGCATTCCCCTGCTGGAGTACATTTCCCTGAAGGACAGCCGGGTGCAGGCCGTGGTGCTGGCACCCACCCGGGAATTGGCGCTGCAGATCGGGGACGAACTGACCCGGCTGGCCAAGTACATTCAGGGTGCGAAGATTGCCGTGCTCTATGGCGGTCAGCCCATTGTGAAGCAGCTGAACGCCATCAAGCGCAAGCCCCAAATCGTGGTCGCCACCCCCGGCCGCCTGCTGGATCACATGTCCCGGGGCACCCTGCGGCTGGACGCCGTGCACACCATGGTGCTGGACGAAGCGGACGAAATGCTGAACATGGGCTTCGTGAAGGACGTAACCAAAATTATCGAATCCACCCCCAGCGACCGGCAGCTGGTGCTCTTCTCCGCCACCACCAATCAGGATGTGCTGACCATCGCATGGAAGTATCAGCATGATCCGGTGGAAATCACCGTGGAAGCCACCAAGGCTGATCGTCCCCAAATCGCCCAGTATGTCATTGCCACCGAACCTAACAAGAAGATCGACCACCTGCTGTACCTGCTGGATGCGGATGTATACGGCCGGATGATGATCTTCTGCAACACCAAATTCATGACGGACAAGCTGACCAGCCGGCTGAAGAAGGAAGGCTACCAGGCGGAATGCATCCACGGGGACATTAAGCAGAGCCAGCGGAATGTGGTGATGAACGACTTCCGCCGGGGTAAGTTCCCCATCCTGATTGCAACGGACGTAGCCGCCCGGGGCATTGACGTGGATGATGTGGAGGCCGTCATCAACTTTGACCTGCCCACGGAAAACGAATACTATCTCCACCGCATTGGACGCACGGGACGTGCCCACAAGCACGGCGTCAGCTTCTCCCTGGTCACTTTCCAGGAAAGCGTGCGCATGGACGAAATCCTGCGGTACATGATTGCCAAGCCCCTTCCCCTGCACTTCAACGAAGCCGAAGTGCTGTGCAAGGAAGACGGGGAGCCCTTTTTCGACAAGGTGTAAATCTGCCCTGCCGGTCATCGTGCCGGCGGGACATTTCCGTGATGAAGATCCGGAGGACAATATGCGAAAGCTCCTATCCCTGCTGCTTGCGCTGACCCTGCTGCTGCCTGTCTTCTCCCTGGCGGAGGATGAGGAAGTCATTGAAGACGTGCAGCTTTATGATCCCCTGCCGGTGGAAGATGCTGCCGCCCCCTATGCGCCCCATCAGGAGGATTACCTGCCGGACAACGGGGGCTATCACGACGATTCTCTGGACATCACCGTGGAAACCTTCTACCGGGAGGACACCCTGGTGTGGGCAGTGCGTGTGAAGCTGTCGGACGCCAGCCAGTTCCGCACAGGACTGGCAGGCAAGTATCCCTCCAAGAAGGTGCAGCGGGTCAGTGAAATGGCCAAGCGGTACAATGCGGTGCTGGCCATTAACGGGGACTATTTCAGCCACCACAGCCAGGGCATTGTGGTGCGCAACGGGCAGCTGCTCCGCAACCGTCCCCATAAGGGGCGGGATACCCTGATTGTGGATGACCAGGGAGACTTCACCATCATTCAGCAGACCACCAAGAAGAAATGGGAGGCCTATGAAGGCACGGTGATGCATGCCTTCTGCTTCGGCCCCGGCCTGGTGGTGAACGGGGAAGTGCTGTCCAGCCTGAAGGATGTGACCATCGACCTGGCCAAGGGCAAGAAGACCCAGCGCATTGCCATTGGACAGGTGGGCAAACTGGAGTACCTGATCCTTGCCTGCGAAGGTCCGGAACAGAAGGGCAGCAAGGGCATGACTATTCTGGAGTTTGCCCAACTGTGCAAGGACATGGGCTGTGTCAACGCTTACAACCTGGATGGCGGCTCCTCCACCTCCATTGTGCTGAACGATGCAAAGATCAACGGTCTGTCCTCCGGGAAGATTCGTTCCGTAGGCGACTGCATTTACTTTGCCACCCTGGTGCCGTAAGCAGAGACGCCGGGGCGGAGACGTCTTCCTCGGCAGGATGGCTCCATGTCCGCTTCCAATATTTTGTAAAAAAATTATTGCTTCAGGGCTGGACAAAAGCCGGCGCTTCTGTTATAATAGAGTGCGCTGGATATGCCGATATAGCTCAGTTGGTAGAGCGGCTGATTCGTAATCAGCAGGTCATGGGTCCGAGTCCCATTATCGGCTCCAGTTTTTTATCGAGGTGTAGCGCAGTTTGGTAGCGCGTTTGGTTCGGGACCAAAAGGCCGCGGGTTCGAATCCCGCCACTTCGACACGAAAGCCGGGATGCCCTGTTGGGTACCCGGTTTGTTTTTTTCAATTGGCGCATTTTCTTCTTTGCATCATGCACTTGCGGTTTTCTTCACAAGACCAAAAATGGAGGGCTTGCCCATGCTCAAACCCGGCCTGTATGAAAAGCTCATCAACACCGAAACAGCCCAAGCCCTTGCCGATGTGCCGGAAGCACGCAAGGCCTCCGCACCGGTGGATGCTGTCGAAGCACCTGCCGTTCTTTCTGCCTATGTAGCCGAAGCCTTGCGCAAAAGGCTGGAAGATATGAGCGACAGCGCACCTGAAAAGCAGGTTTCCTTGGTGAACAACATCATTTCCCTGCTTGGGCAAAAAGAACAGCAGGTAGAAGAACCTGCTGCCCAATTAACCGCCCTGCTGGGAGAGAAGAGCCTCTTCGCTGCCGCCGGAAAATCCATCAAGGATCTGCCCCGGCCGGAAACGTCCATTGCCATGAGCAGCCTATTTACCGGTGCCAGGCATGAACCGGCTATGTTTGCCGAATTGAAGAAGGAAATCGTTTCTTCTGACAGGATTGACATGCTGGTGTCTTTTATCAAGTGGAGCGGCTTGCGATTGATTTTGGAGGAGCTGACCGACTTCACCCAACGTGGGGGTAGGCTGCGCATCATCACCACCAGCTACATGGGCGCTACCGAAGTAAAAGCTGTTGAGGCATTGAGCCAGCTGCCCAATACGGAAATTCGTGTCAGCTACGATACCAAGCGTACCCGGCTCCATGCCAAAACCTATGTGTTCTATCGGGACACCGGCTTTACCACGGCTTACATCGGTTCTTCCAACCTATCCAACGCCGCCATTTCCAGCGGCATGGAATGGAATGTGAAGGTTACGGCCAAGGATCAGCCGGACGTGCTCCGCAAGGTGATGGCCACCTTTGATGCCTACTGGAATGCCGAGGAATTTGAAGCATACACGGATGCCAGCCACGATCGACTTCGTCAAGCCCTAAAAGCGGAGCAAACCCATGGCGAGCCCCTGCAATACCTGTTTGACATTCGTCCCTATCCCTATCAGCAGGAAATTCTTGATCGCCTCCGGGCAGAGCGGGAAGTCCGGGGACACTATCGCAACCTGGTGGTGGCGGCTACAGGCACCGGCAAAACGGTGATTGCCGCACTGGACTATCGAGGCTTTGTGCGTTCCCGCCCCGGACAGGCGAATCGATTGCTCTTTCTGGCCCATCGTGAGGAAATCCTGAAGCAAAGCCTGATGACCTTCCGAGGCGTGCTCAGGGATGCCAATTTCGGCGCCTTATGGGCGGGCAATTATCAGCCTGACTGTTTGGATCATGTATTTCTTTCTGTGCAAACCATGAATACCCGAAAGCTGTGGGAGCAGCTGCCTCCGGATTATTATGATTACATCGTCGTGGATGAAACCCATCATGCCGCCGCCGACAGCTATGATCGGGCGCTTAACGCTTTCAAACCCCGCATTTTGCTGGGTTTGACCGCCACCCCGGAGCGAATGGACGGCAGAAGCATCCTGGACTATTTCGACCACCACATTGCCGCCGAGATTCGCTTGCCGGAAGCCATTGATCGGAAACTGCTGTGTCCCTTCCAGTACTTTGGCGTATCAGATACCATCGACCTGGACGACTTGCACTGGGTTCGCGGCGGCTATGACCGGAAGGAATTGACCAACCTGTATGCCCTTTCCGGTGCCATTGCCGGCAAGCGTGCTGACCATGTGCTGCAGCAGGTAGACAAATACACAGCTGACATGGATCAACTGAAAGCCCTTGGCTTCTGTGTGTCTGTGGAACACGCCTGGTTCATGGCCAAGCACTTCACCGATGCCGGCGTTCCCGCCATATCGCTGGACGGCAATTCCTCCGACGAAGAACGGAATCAGGCGAAAAGCCGCCTTGTTAGCGGTGACATCAAAGTCATTTTTGTGGTAGACCTGTACAATGAAGGCGTGGATATTCCCGAGGTCAATACCATCCTGTTCCTGCGACCGACAGAGTCCCTCACCATCTTCCTGCAGCAGCTTGGCCGTGGCCTGCGCCTATGTGAAGGTAAGGACTGCTTGACAGTGCTGGACTTTATCGGTGCTGCCAACCGAAAGTACAACTTTGAGCAGAAGTTCGCCGCTCTGTTGACGGACGACCATTCTAGTGTAGAACGTGAGGTCAAGCGAGGTTTCCTAGCCGTACCGAAAGGATGCTATATCCAGCTGGAAAAGAAAGCCCAGAAGATCATTCTGGACAACATTCGTGCCAGCTATGGCGTACGTCGGGGGCTTGTCAGCAAAATTGCTTCCTTCACCGAGGATACCGGCATGGCCTGCACCCTGGCGAACTTTCTGCAATACCACAGCATGGATGCACGAAGCCTGTACAAGTGGGACAGCTTCGCCCAACTCTGCGCTGAGGCAAATGTCCGAGATGCCTTTGACGAGCCCGCCAAAACCGTTGTCACCAAGGCGCTCATTCGTATAGCGGCCATGGATTCACGCCGGTGGATCGCCTTTTTGATGCAAGTGCTGCCAGAGCTGAACAACCTCGATTTCAGCACGCTTTCCGAAGAACAGCGGCTCATGCTTTCCATGTTCCATGCCACCCTTTGGGGAACAGCCATTGAGCATTTTGATGAGGAGGTTTTCCTAGCCCACATGCTGGACTTGATCAACAGCCCCGTTATGATGGAGGAGCTTTTACAGCTGCTGCAATACCGCTATGACAACATTGATTTCATCGATACGCCCAGCAGCTTACCCTATGCGTGTCCCTTGGACGTGCACTGCACCTACAGCCGTGATCAGCTGCTGTGCGCCTTGGGCTTCAATGCCTTCAATTCCGTGCGGGAAGGGGTCAAGTACCTGGAAGACCGAAAGACAGACCTGTTCTTCATCACCCTGAACAAGAGTGACAAGGATTACTCGCCCACCACCATGTACAATGACTATGCCGTGACGCCTACCGTTTTCCATTGGCAAAGCCAAAGCACCACGGCGCCGGAGAGTGTCACCGGTCAACGATATATTCACCACAGGGAAACCGGCCACCATATCCTCCTGTTCGTTCGCTCTGCCAAGAAGGACAACTGGGGCACGGCTCCCTACACCTTCCTTGGGGAAGCTCAATACATGCGGCATGAAGGCAGTCGCCCCATGAATATGTGGTGGCAGCTGGAGCATCCCATTCCGGCAAAGTATATCCGGAAGGTGCAGCAGGTAATGGGGTAAGCGCTCCACCAGTGAAATAAAAGAAAGCACCAGCCCTTTGCGATTCATCAACGCAGAAGGTTGGTGCTTTTCCTTGTCTCGTTCGCTTATTTCATCGCCGCCTTGGACATGCCGGTCATGATGTACTTTTGCAGCACGAGGAAGAGGAACACAATGGGGATGATGGCCATCACAGCGCCGGCCATGATCTCATTGTAGTTGGACACTTCCTGCCCGGCGAAGGTGTTCTTCAGCTGCTGCACGCCGACGGCGATGGTGCGGCTGGCTTCCGTTTTTGTGACCATCTTGGGCCAGAAGTAGCTGTTCCAGCCGTCGATGAAGGAAATGATGCTGACGGTGATCAGTGTAGGCTTGCACATGGGGCACAGCACATGCACAATGGTGCCGATGCGCCCCATGCCGTCAATCTTCCCGGCTTCGATATAGCTGTTGTCCACCGCCATGAAGTTTTGCCGAAGCATGAAGATGAAGTAGGCGCTGACCAGGTTGGGCAGAATCACGCCCATCCAGGTGTCAATGGAATTCAGCCGGGAAATCAGCACATAGATGGGCACAAAGGTGACCTGAATGGGCACCATCAGCGCTCCCAGCACCAGCATGAACATCACGTTCCGCCCCTTGAATTCCCCCTTGGAAAATCCGTAGGCCGCCAGGATGCCCATCACCAGCTGCCCCATCATGATGAAGAAGGTGGTCACCAGGGTGTTCAGCAGGTAGCGGAAGAAGGGGGCACGGTTCAGCACGTTGGGATAATTTTCCCACACAAAGTTGGCAGGCCACAGGGTGGGCACGGTCTGCAGCAGCTCCGTACTGGTCTTGAAGGAAGAAATGATCATCCAGTAAATGGGGAACAGCATCAGCAGGGTGATCAATACGGCAGCGGTATACTGCCCGGCTTTCCGATATACCTTGTGGGACAGGCGCAGGCTGTCATCCGCCCGAACGATGGGGGAAATGAACGCCATGTACAGGATGGCAATCACCGCCATGCCCAGGAAAACCAACGCCGCCACACCAAAGGATGCATAGCTGCCGGAGAGCATGTTCAGATCCTGCTTGAAATTGTATTCCACGAAGTCAGGCAGTTTCCGTGCCTCCTCCAGGGTGGTGGGCACTTCGCCGTCCCCTGCGGCAAGGGATGCATGGTAATGCAGGGTGGATTGATAGCTGGCTGCGCCGATACCCCACAGAATGCCCAGCACCAGTGCCAGCACCAGCATGGCAATCACGATATCAAAGAAGCCGCTTTGCCGCATGGCCAGCAGGGTACCCCGGGGGGCTTTCCCCTGATGAATGGCACGGATGCCGTCCCGCCACATGAGGGGTGCAGCAAGCAGCATCAGGGCGCATCCGCCGGCTCCCAGGGCAACGGTCAAGGCCTTTGCCGCCCCAAGGGGAAAGGAAATGAATGCCCCCAGCAGGAGGACAGCCCCCAGCAGCACCATGGTTATTCCGAATTTCTTCATTGTGCTTATCACAGGCCACGCCTCCTTTCTTTACGCATCGTAGTTCACGTTCCGGTTGGAAACCTTCATGGTAGCCGCCGTGCACACCAGCAGAATCAGGAAGAAAATCACGGACACGGCTGCCCCTCGGGCTGTGCGGAAGTCGGAGAAGGTCAGGTTGTAGATCCATTCCACCATCACGTTGGTGGCTGTGCCGGGGCCGCCCCCCGTCATTACGTCCACGCTTTGGAAGACCTTCATGCTGGCGATGAAGGTGGTCACAAACAGGAACAGGGTGGTGGGCGCCAGCAGGGGCAGGGTAATGAAGCGGAACTGCTGCACCCCGTCCGCACCGTCAATGGCGGCCGCCTCGTAATAGTCCTGAGGGATCCCCTTCATGGCGGAAAGGTAGATCATCATGGCATAGCCGACAACACGCCAAGCTGTCAGGATCAGCACGCCGGCCAGGGCAGTGGAGGCGTCAATGAGCCAGTGAGGGCCGGTGATGCCGAAGCGGGAAAGCACATAGTTCAGGATGCCTTCCACCTGATTGGCACCGCTGGCCGCCGGGCTGTAGAGAATCCACATGAAGACCACGGCACTGGTGGATACG
Source organism: bacterium (assembly GCA_963656345.1). Taxonomy (GTDB): domain Bacteria; phylum Bacillota; class Clostridia; order Christensenellales; family Aristaeellaceae; genus CAKUFA01. The sequence goes on from CAVKHY010000013.1 coordinate 17,004, forward strand.
GCAATGTACTTGGGCATGAACACGATGGAGCGCATCACGTTGAAGCCCTTGGACATGTGGTTGAACAGCAGCGCCAGCAGCACGCCGCCGGCCAGGGTAATCACCACTTCCCAGAAGGTGTAGGTGGCGGTGATCCGCAGGGACTCCCAGAAATACCGGGAACCGGACTGATTGAACAGCCAGTTGTAATTGCCGAAGCCGATGAAGGTTTGCTTGCCGGTGGTGAGGATGCCCATATCGGTGAAGGAGATGCGCACCAGGTCAATCACCGGGTAATACACAAACAGTAGGAAGAAAATCAGCGCCGGTTCCACGCAGAACAGATCCTTCATTCGCTCCATGGGCTGCAGGCGAAGCATGATGCCGTTAAACAGCAGCACCAGCCCCAGCAGCAGGATGATGATGGCATAGTTCATGATGTAGCTGAGCAGTGCCACGGGAATGGTGCCGCAGCTGGTCAGGTAATACGTACCGGCGGCAGGGATTTCATAGGTCAGGGGGGCGAGCGCACCTTCCACATGCCCGGCGGCAGGCGCAGTAGCAGAAGCCACGGCTTCGCCGTTTTTGCCGGAGTAGAGCACCAGATTCCTGGCTTCATTTTCCAGGGAAGAAACAGCATACACGGTCAGGGTCGCAGGGGCTTCCACCGTCAGCTTCAGGCTGCGGTACTTGCTGGAGCCTGCGCCCCGAATTTTCACGCTCTTGGTGGCCTGAGTGCCATTGTTCAGAGTAACGGGGTTCTCTTCCGTAATCACCAGATTCATATAATCTTTCGTGCCGGTGAACTGGAGACCGTCCCCCTTCAGGGCTTTCTTGCTTTCTCCCACGTCGAAGTCTTCGGCGCTGATGGCGCCGCTCTCCGTATCGGAGGCAAAGGAAGCCGCAAAGATGTGCACGCCGCTGTCTTCTCCGTTCAGGTCAAAGCAGCCGGAAACGGAAGACCCGGTGTCCGAGGCCACGTCCCGGGCAATGTACACCTGCTCCGCAAGGTCGGCAAACACAGGCAGCTGCAAATCGCCTGCCAGATAACCCAAAACGCCGATGAGTAAAATCAGCGTGCCCAGCAGGATTAGGGCAATGCCCACCCGCTTTTGTCTGGGGGTAATCAGCCGTTTTTCTCTGGAAGATAAATCAATCACTTTGGCTTGTGCCATCCGTGCTCACCCTCATTGTGCATAAAATTCAGCATAAGATATACGGGAAAACCGGGGCGGAGGATGTTGTCACTCCACCCCGGCGCAAGGCAGCTGAAGATTGGTTTATTGGTCGTTCAGGTTTTCCTGAATTTCCGTGGCCAAGGTGTCCAAGGTTTCCTGAATGGGGGCGTTGTCGTTGAAGATCGTAGCCAGGGCATCACGCCACAGGTTGGCGCAGGAGTCGTAAGCAGGGTTGGAGTTGCGGGGGTTGATCCACTTGGACATGGCAACGATGTCCTTCATGGCAGGCTTGCGCTCCAGGTAGTCGGCATATTCCGGCATTTCCTGCACGGAGGCACGGGTGGGGAAGTAGCCGGTCTTGTCTGCCCAGTACAGGTTGATTTCCGGGCTGGTGATGAACATCAGGAACTGCCATGCAGCGTTCTTTTCAGCCTGAGAAGCTGCAGAGGGAATCAGAATGGCGGAACCGCCCACTTCGCTCTTGAAGGTTTCGCCGTCGTTGCCGCCGGGCAGCCATGCCATGCCCACTTCGAAGGGATTCTCGCTGGCAGCCACGTTGGTCACGTAGGTATCGTACAGGGAAGAAGTGTGGAGCACGCTGAAGGCGCCGCCGTCCCAGAACAGCTGACGCATGTTGCTGCTGGCACCCTGACCATAAGCGTAGTAAGCATAGCCCTTGTCGATCCATTCCTTGATCTTGGCGGTGATTTCCACGCTCTTGGCGCTGTTGATGTCGGTGGTGCCGTCTTCGCACACGGTTTCAACGCCGTTGTTCTTGTAGAACATTTCGAAGTACCAGTAATCCCAGCCGGGGATCACGGTGCCGTACCGCTTGGTGGTGCCATCCTCGTTGAAGATGGTGGCCTTCTCCAGGAAAGCGTCCATTTCATCCAGGGTGGTGGGGATGGTAATGCCTTCCGCATCCGCAGCGGTCTTGTTGTAATACATGACCTGGGTGGAGATCAGGTAAGGCAGAGCGATCTGTTCATCGTCATAGCTGGTGGAAGCGATCAGGCCTTCGCCGAAGTCCGCAATGTCGTAATCATAGGCTTCGATGTAGGGATCCAGCACTTCGCACAGGCCGTCCTTGCCATAGCTGAAGGGATAGGATGTGTTGCAGGTTACCACGGCAGGCACGGTGCCTTCACCGGCGGTTGCCGCAGCGATGAACTGGGTGTTGATTTCCGTGTAGCTGCCGATGTACACGGGATTCACGGTAATGCCCATACCGTTTTCGCTGTTGAATTTATCCACCATGTAGTTGATGTACTCGTTGTACTGATCCTCGTGAGCGTGCCACCAGGTAATGGTGATGGGCTCCGTCACATCGTACTCCGTTGCTGCACTGGCGCTGATCATAGGCAGCAGCATCATGGCCGCCAACAGGATGGACAGGAACTTTTTCATGGTTTGTTTCCTCCTTTTTCCATTTGGTAACGTACTGTATGCAAACGCCGCAGCGCTGCCACCGATCCCGTTTTCCACTCCCAGTGTACACAGGAAATGAAAAATCTACTGACGCAGGAATGTAAAATTCATGGAAAATTTTCTGCAAAACAGATTGCAGAAGGATGTTCTTTTCTATATCTTATTTTAACAAATAATACATGAAACTTCAAGATGCCTGAGCACGAAAATGAAAATATTTATTGATAATTGCATAACAATCAAGAATCCTTGCGAAGAATTGTTGGAAATGGCGAACGATATCACGTTGCCGGTGCAGAGC
>CAVKHY010000013.1:19899-33903 GCA_963656345.1 bacterium
ACGATTGCCTCTCGCATGGCGGGTTGTTAAAGTAAGCGCGACTTCAAAAACAGGTACGAGGAGGAGTTACCATGCTGAAGTTTCGAAATGCCCATCCCGTTTGGTTTGGCATTATCATTGCTGCCCTGTTCACGCTCGCTGGAGCCGCTTTCGGTGCAGTGATTGCATTCCTGCCCATTTTTGAGGGTGAGGATCAGCTGACAGAGTATGGACTGTCCCTCACGGTAGAGACTTTGATAGCCCTGGTGATGGTGCTGGTGCTTCGTCTGTTCCACCGCACCAATCTGCTCACCCGTCGGGGAAGCTCCTTTACCAACTGCCTGCTGGTAAGCATCGTTCCCCTGGCGCTGACAATTGCTTCCCTGGTCGCTCAGATCTCGGCGGCGATGGAGAGCAACAGCCAGTTCCAGCCTTTCGCTGTGATCGTTGTTTACATAGCAGCGATGCTGATGATTGGCATTGCTGAAGAGCTGATGGGTCGCGCACTGGTGGGCGAAACCCTACTGGAGCACTTCGGCACGGGCTCTCTGAGCAGCGTTTGGAAGGCGGCGGTGATCAGCGGTCTGATCTTCGGCCTGTTGCACCTGACCAACCTGATGTCCGTCAAGTCCGTGAAGGGCGTACTGATTCAGGCAGCCAGCGCCTTCACCGGCGGTCTCATGTATGCAGCTATTTACTACAGAACCGGCAACATTTGGGCCACGGTGATTCTGCACGGCCTGAACGATATTGCCGCCGGTATCGGCGCCGGTATGTTTAACTATGAAACCGGCATGATGAGCAACGTTGAGGGTCTCGAAAGCGCTGACTGGATGATCGCACTGCTTCCTCTCCGGGAATTCCTGATTGCGCTTTTCCTCCTGCGGAAGGGTAAGCTGCCTCAGATTCAGCAGATCTGGTCGGATCTGATTCCTGTCGCGGCTTCCTGCGAAAAGGAATAAACGAGATTGCCGTCATACACAAATGCTCCGCCGCTTATATAGCGGCGGAGCATTTGTATACCAACAAACCAGGGGCAGCATTGGAAAACTCGCCCTTCATGCCGTATTCCAATGGCGGCCTTTTATATCGCCCGTTTTCCGTTCACGTACATCTTGCCTGTCCCGCAGCGGATGACATTGGCAATGGGCATTGCGACAATTTCATAAAGATCATGCCGTACCTGAGCCTGCTGCCATGCATCCGTTAAGCTAACGAGGTTTTCTTTTAGCATATCACGATGCCCTTGAATGCCTTCGCCAACCATGCCGGAAACACTTCACGACGCTATCCGCGAATATTGTTCAGTTTCAGTCCTCCCGCACTCCATCCGCAAAATGGAGCACACAAAAATCCCTGCGGCACGTTCCACCTGGAAGAGCACCGCAGGGATGATTTTTACCTAAGCCTGATTACTTGCCCAGCTTGGCGGCAATGACTTCAGCAGCCTTCTTGCCCCATACCAGGCAGTTGCCGTGACCCATGCCGCCGATGGAGTTGTGTCCACCGACGTTGGCCATGCCCACGATTTCACCGGCGATGTACACGCCTTCAATGACCAGACCGTCGCTGTTCAGCACTTCGCAGTCCTTGGTCATCATGGGGCCGCCGGAGGTAATCATCACGTAAGGGACCGTCTTCACAGCATAGAAGGGGCCATTCTCCATGGCCACCAGCTGGGTGGTGCGGCCGAAGGGATCATTGCCGCTTGCGCAGCCGTCGTTGTAGGCCTTGATGGTTGCCGTGAAGGTATCCACAGGCAGACCCATCTGCTGTGCCAGATCTTCCACGGAGTCGGCCTTCCAGGCCAGTCCCTTTTCCAGCAGGGTTGCCATGTAGGTATCAAAGTCTTCCTTGACGCTGCCCCATGCGCCGGTGGAGAACACCTTGGCATCGGGAATCAGCATATCGGTGGTGAATACCGTGTATACGATGTTGTGGGGAGCGTTTGCCCAGGTCTCGCTCTTCACATGGGAGTCTGCGCCGGTTTCGTCTGCCATGCGCTCACCCTCGGTGTTGATCCACAGAGCGCCGTTGGTGGCATTGAAGTAGCCGAAGGAACGGAAGTCGTCGCTGGTGGGAATGCCGCCGGCATAAGAGGTACAGAAGTCCATGTTGGTCAGGGGTGCGCCCAGTGCCTCCAGCCAGGCAAAGCCGTCGCCGGTGACGCAGGTGGGAGAGGTGGACAGCACGTTTTCGAAATTGTACTTCTTCAGCAGCTCTTCGCTTCCGCCGTAGCCGCCGGTGCACACCACCGTAGCAGGAGCCAGGAAGGTGGTCTCTGTGCCGTCGCTGAGGGTAGCCTTGCAGCCGATCACAGCGCCGTTGTCATCCGTCACCAGTCCGGTCACATAGGTGTTCAGCATCATATAGGCATTGGTGGAGAAGTACTTTTCCAGCTCGGCATACAGGGCGTCAACGAAAGCCCGGGCGCCGCCCTTGCCGGAGTAGTTACGAGCCACGTTCAGGGGCTGATAGACGCCGAAGTAGGGAGCCCGGTCGCCGAAGTCAGTGCCCAGGTCGTCCAGCCAGTCAACAGCAGCGCCGCTGATCTGGGAGAACTCACGGGCGATTTCCTCATTGAAGTTGCCTGCGCCGCCCAGACGGACGAAGTCGGCAAAGCAAAGGTCAGGATCGTCCTCGATGCCTGCCTCGGCCTGCATCCGGGTGCATGCGCCCAGCAGGGTGCCGCCTGCCACATTGGCAGAGCCGCCGTAGGTAGCAGCCTGATCCACAATCAGCACATTCAGTCCCAGCTCAGCAGCACGGGCAGCCGTGGTCAAGCCGGCCATGCCTGCGCCGATGACCAGAATGTCAGCCTGTTCAAAGGGCATGGTCTGTTCGGCAGCCGCATCGGGATTCAGGGCGTTCTTCACAGCTTCCATAATGCCCTTGGACGTGTAGGTTGCGCCGGTGGCAACGTCCACATCGGCGGAATTGGCGGCCACAATGGCTGCCGGAACCTGCTCAATGGCAGGATCGGAAACGCCGGCGGTTTCAGAATGTTCCAGTACCGTTACATCGGTAATCACGCCGCCGCTGACGGTGACGGAAACTTTGATGTTGCCGTTCAGTCCGGCGCCGGTGCCCTCATAGACGCCGTCTGCTGTTTCTGCCAGTGCAGGAACGCAGCACACGACCATCATCAGGGCGAGGAGCAGAGAAAGAAATTTACGCATGCAATCACCCTCCATACTTTTGCGGTGAACGATTTGCCTTTTGTCCACACCGCACCAGGAAACATGCCTTTTCCGCTGCTTTAGGTCAGTACGATGCCAGCAAGTATCATTTTTCGCCGCTTTCCATAATGAGAGTATAACCGTTGCAATCTTGTTTGTCAAGAGAATAACAAAGATGCGGTACGGCTTTTTCTCCAGCCGCACCGCATCTCTCACGTATGAATCATGGCTTACTTCGCCAGCACTACCAGCACCCAGTCATTGTCCTGAGTCAGCCGGGGGATAGGCTTTACTTCCGCCTGCTCTTGGCCGGTCAGGTCGGCAAAGTAGCTCCGCACGCCGCTGACGGGATCCATCCAGTAGGCATCCAGTTTTCTGCCCAGGTAAGGCTTCAGGTCAATGGTAAAGGCCTTGCCCAGGTAGTCGTAAGCGAAGAGGAAGTCCTCACCGGCGTATACGCTGACCCGCTCATATTGGGGCTTCTGCCCGGAAAGCAACAGCTCGTTGGCGGCGTGACCCTTCTGCCAATCCACGGATTCCATCAGCCGCCTAAGGATGCCCATTTCTCCGGAGCCTACGTGGTGCATGGCGTCCTTCCACACCTGCCGCACGCCGAAGGAGCCGGGCTTCAGGGAATTGCTGTACATCTGCTGCACGCTGTTGTCGCCGTAGGTGTGCCCCATGGCTCCCTCAAATACGGACCAGTAGGCATAGCGACGCACATCCCATTCCCGCCAATAGGGCTGGGACAGGTCGTGAAGCCCCTGCAAGATCAGCTCATAGGAGGGTTCGCCGTCGACCGTGGGCTTGGGGGGATTCATGGCCAGATCCCGATCCACATACCGCCAGTTGTCCTCACCGAAGTAAGTTTCCACATCCAGCCGGTTGTCATCCCATGCACCCAGGGTGTACTGGTCATACCGCCGATGACCGGACTGGAACATGTTGAAGTCCAGCCAGGGCTCTTCGTGGAACCACAGGGAGGAGGACGTGCGTCCGAAGGGATGATAACCGATAAGCTTGTCCGGGGTCTTCTCCTTCAGCAGACGGCCTTCCTTGCAGTACAGGTCGTGATACTTGTCTCCACGAATGTCGCCGCCCAGCAGCCAAATCACGTTGGGATACTTGCCGAACCGCTTGGCCAGGAAGCTGACGTATGCATCAATATTCTCCTCGGTGATCAGGTCACTGTTGACTACACTGCCCCAGCAGGGAAGCAGCGCCATGTACAGGCCGCAGGCTTCCGCCACCTGCACAATTTTCTCCACGTGCTCCCAGTAAGCGGGCTCACGGGCGTCCACTTCGTTGGCGGCCAAGCTGGACTGTTTCATGTTGGGCAGCATGTGAATCAGCACGGACTGAATCACAGTGAATCCCTTTTCTGCCCGGTTCTTCAGGAAAATTCGTGCCTCTTCATCCGTGGCCTGCTGACACAGCAGCCATGCCGTGTCTGCCAGCCAGAAAAATGGCTTGTCTCCGTTGACTAAATGTCGATGATCTTCGGCAACCCTCAGGGTGCCGTATTCCCAAGGCTTCAACATCATTCATGCTCCTTCTACACGGTCGGTTAAATGATAGGCGGCCAGCGTGTCGCTGACTTTTTCCGCATTGCCGGTTTCCAGGCTGCGGCTCAGGGTTTCCATCACTGCAATGGTGCGGATGCCTTCCTTCAAATCCGGCAGAGGCTTTTCTCCCGTGAGGATGCACCGGGCAAAGTATTCCAAATAGTTCTGATATTCCCCGGCGTGGTGGGTGTCCCCTTCGAAACGGTAATAATAGGGACGACGCTCATTGTAATTCTCGTACACCGTGTTGTTGTACAGCCCCGGTTCGGAGAAGTGATGCACATAGTCAAAGGGGCAGTCCGCCGTGCTGACGCCGCTGGTACCCCGCAGGGTGCAGGAAATGAAGTGCTCTGCCGGCTTGCTCAGGGCGGGGGTGGCATAGTTGCCAATGACGCTGGCGCTGACTCCGCTTTTGTCCGTCAGCAGTACCTTCAGGGAGTCCGGCGCCGAAATGCCCCGGGAGGAGCTGTTGGAGGAGCACTTGCCCACGCCGTACACCGTTTCGGCTTCCGGCAGATACCACAGGGCCAGATCCATAGCATGAATCAGGAAATTGTACATCCAGGAGAATCCTTTTTGGTGGCTCCAATCCCGCTCCAGGAACCAGCGGGAATCGCTGATGTAGTGGGTCTCCACCGTTACAAGCTCTCCGTGGCGGCCTTTTTCATAGTCGCGGCGCTGATGCATGGCTGCCTCGAAGTACCGGGAACTTTGCCCGATGAGCACCCGCTTGCCCGTTTTCTCCTGGGCATCCAGCAGGGCATTGGCCATGGTGAGATCCACCATCAGGGGCTTGGTGCACACCACGTGCTTGCCGGCTTCCAGCGCCATCATAATGTGCTGGGCGTGGAGCTGGTCGGGGGTATAAATGCCAATGACATCAATGGCAGGATCCTTCAGCATGTCTTCATAGTCGGTGGTGTACTTGTCCAGGTGAAATTCTGCTGCTCGTTCCTTGCAGAGCTGCTCGTTCAGGTCGCAAATATTGCCCAGCTTCCAGTACTTGCTGCTTTGTACAGCGGAAATCACACTGCGGCCTTCACCAAGCCCCAGTACGCCCATGGTTAGTTGCTCGTTCATTGGTTTTCCTCCCAATTTTCAATATCGGTTTCTGTCTGCGTGACCTGCACGGTTTTGTAAACATCCTTCCACCGGAGCTTCACGGTGCAGGGAATGTCTGCCTTCAGGGTTACCCGAGTAGGCTTGCCGTCCTGCCACCGTGCCGTTACGGTAACGCCGCCGTGGGCACGGAAGCAGTGGAAACTGCCATGATCCCAGGCCTTGGGCAGGGCGGGCAGCAGATGAATGGTTCCGTCATGGCACTGCATCAGCATTTCCGAAATGGCCATGGCAGCGCCCGTGTTGCCGTCCAGCTCCCATACAGGGGCAAAGGAGTATGCTCCTCGGGTGGAGGGATGCATCACCAGCAGGGAAGGCCGCATCAGGTTCTTCTCCAGCTCCTGCAGGTGGAAGTAGGCCTGTTCGCCGTCCTGCAGGCGGGCGGCATAGAGGATAAGCATATTCCGTGCCCAGCCGGTGTCCTCCCAGTTGTCATAAGGGTCAAGGCGGCGGCGAATGGTTTCCTTGGCAGCCTCAGCCAGGGCAGGGGTTTTCTCCGGGTCAATGAGCCGCAGGGGATACAGGCCGATCAGGTGGCTCATGTGCCGGTGCTGAGGATCCTTTGGCGGATGATCATGGGACCACTCGGCAATCACCCCGTCCGTAATGCGGATGTCGGGCAGATGAGCCAGCACCTCCTGCACCTGTGTTCGACGGTCTGGATGCAGGTTCGATAATGCATCGTCAGCTTCCAGCCAGTCCTGCAATACGCCGCGAATCAGGCTGATTTCATACGTGGGGCTCAGGGAGGCATACTGCTTGCCTTCCTCCGTCATAAAGGCATTCTCCGGGGAGATGGAAGGCCCGCTTTGATAGACGCCGTTCTCGTCCTTGAATACGTAGGCCAGGATGAAGTCCACTGCCTCGTCCAGCATGGGGAAGCCGTGCTCCTTCAGGAAGGTCTGATCCAGTGTGGTTCGGTAGTGCTCCATGATGTGCAGTGCCAGCCAGAAGCCGCAGGCAGGGCAGGGGGCAAGGCTCCGGTTCCAGTAAGGCTCCGCATAGCCCCAGGCATTGGCCACCAATTCGCCCACCCAGCCGGGCATGCCGTAGTGCTGCCTGGCGGCGATCCTGCCCATGGGAATCAGCTTCTCTTCCATCCACCGGAAGAGGGGCTCGTGACAAGCAGACAGGTTTCCGGCTTCCGTGATCCAGTAATTCATCTGGGTGTTGATGTCCAGATGCATGTCGCAGGTCCAGCCGATGCGGCAGGCCACATTGTCATTCCACACACCTTGCAGGTGCATGGCCATGGCGGCGTTTGGCTGACTGCCGCACATAACCAAATGACGGCCGAAGTGGTAGAGTTTTTCACTTGTCCGGTCTTCTCCCAACTGTACATAAACGTCCCCGTAAAGTTCCCCATGCTTGAATAATTGTTCGAAAAAGGAGAATGCCATGTTGTGTCGGGGAAGCCTGGGGGGCTTAAGCTCTTTGCCGAAGTCTGTTTCCATGGTCAGGCGCAGCTCCCAGTGGTGCACGCCCACCAATTCCAGGGTGTCCCCGTCCGCAATGCACTGACCGTCCTGAAGGGTAAGCTGCAGAACGCCCTGCAGGGTTACGCCGCAGGTGCCGTCGCTGTGGAGGGTTTCCAGCGCCTGGGCTTGAAAGAAGAGCTTCCGCTTCCTGGCTGTGCAGGTCATGTGATCCCCCGTCACACGGATGGTCACATGCATGGGGGCATCGTCTTCTTCAAGAAGGGTGAACGTGTTGTCCTGGCAGGAGGTGAACATGCCCCGGCGGTGCTTTTGTCCGTTGTGGCTGAAGGCGCAGCGCGCCTTGCAGTTGTTCATGTCCAGCTCTCGGGTATAATCCGAGATTTCCTCATTATCGAAGTGATGGTCAATCTCCAGCGTGCCTACCGGCAGATTGGTGCCATAATTGCCCCGCTTGCCCATGAAGCACTCGATGTTTGCAGACATGTCGCCCCATCGGCCTTCCCGGGCGGCGGTGCGTGCGGCTTGGAAAGCCTGGGGGGCATCCGCTTCCGCCGGAGGCATTTTGCCGTCCCCGGAGAAGAATTCCACATGGCTCAGCAGAATCTTTTCCTTGTCAGGCTGCCCCATAATGGCTTGACCCATCTTGCCCGTACCCAGCAGGAAGCAATCCGGGAAGCTGTCCGCAGGCGTATTCAGTTTGTGCATGTACAGGTCTTTCGGCGGATATTCCCGTTCCCGAATCTTCTTCTGAATCGCTGCCAGCTCTTCCGGCGAGATTTTTTTGGCGGCCTTGCTCATAAGCACCTCCATAATGAAGGGGAGCACGGTACAGCATGACCGGCTCCCCATAGCGTCTGTAGTGAAAATAGGTCAGCCCTTCACGCTGCCGGCGGTTACGCCGTCCATCAGGTATCTGTTGAAGAACAGGAACAGCAGGAACACGGGAATCAGCGACAGGGTGGACATGGCGAACATGGGACCAAAGTTGGTGCCCTGCACATCGGCGAAGCCCTTAATGGCCAGAGACACGGTCTTCAGCTCGGGCTTGGTGAGGTAAAGCAGGGGACCCATGTAATCGTCCCAGATCCAGTAGAAGGAAATCACCACGGTGGTGATAATGGAAGGTCCCATCAGGGGTACGATGATTCGGGTGAAAATGGTGTACTTGTTGCAGCCGTCAATCATGGCAGCCTCGTCCAGTTCCTTGGGCAAGCCACGGACAAACTGCATCATCATGTAGATGAAGAAGGGCCAGCCGAGGAAGCGGGGCAGCAGCAGGGGAATGAAGGTGTCTACAGCGCCCAGGTTGTTCCAGATGATGTACTGGGGAATCATCAGCACCTGACCGGGCAGCAGCATGGTCATGATCATGGCGGTGAACCAGAACTTCCGTCCCTTAAAGTTCACACGACCAAGGGCATAGGCCACCATGGCGGAGGAGATCACCGTGCCGATCATGCCGAATACGGACACAATGACGGAGTTTTTGAAGTAGGTGCCGAAGGTCAGATTGCCGGAGCCATACCAGCCATCCGGGTAGTTGCTCAAAATCCACTGCTTTGGCCAGAAGGTGGCGTTTGCGCCCAGAATCTCGCTCTTTACCTTAAAGGAGGAGAGGATCATCCACACCACGGGGTAGATCATGACGAGACCGAAGGCGATGACGAAAATGTGATAGATCACGTTGGTGACAATTCTCTTTGTTTTCATTTTCTCATCCCTCCTTAGTTCTCATAATAGGTCCAATGGGAGGACGTCTTGAAGATAATGCCCGTCACAGCCGCCATGATCAGCAGCATGACCCAGCTCTGGGCGCAGGCATAACCCATGCGGGAGTAGGTGAAGCCTTCGGTGAAGATGTTCAGGGCAATGTAGTTGGTGGCGTAGTTGGGGCCGCCGTTGGTGATGACCTGAGCCTGGGTGAAGGTCATGAAGCCGGAAATCAGCTGCATGATCAGGTTGAACAGGATGATGGGGCTCAGGCAGGGCAGGGTAATGGAGAAGAAACGCTTCATCACGCCTGCACCGTCAATCTCTGCGGCCTCGTAGTAATCCTTGGGGATCTGCTTCAGGCCGGAGGCGAAGATCAGCATAGAAGAGCCAAACTGCCAGGCATTGCACAGCACCAGGGGAACGAAGGCCCAGCTGGTATCACCGAAGAAGGAGAAGGATGCAGGAGCGCCCATGGCCTTCAGGGCGGTGATGATGGGGCCGCGGCTGCCAAAGAGCTGCTTCCACACCAGTGCAACGGCGACAGAACCGCCAATCAGGGAAGGAATGTAGTACACAGCCCGATAGAAGCCCTGCAGCTTGGTGTCCTTGGTAAGCAGCACGGCAATCAGCAGTGCGAAGATCAATTTCAGCGGCACGCCCACGATAACATATTGGCAGGTGCGCAGCAGGGAGTTGATAAAGGTGGCGTCATTGGTAAATAGATTGATATAGTTCTGAAGGCCCAGCCACTCAGGGGTGGAGCCGATTTTATACGAGCAGAAAGAGTAGTACAGGCTCAGTGCCATGGGCACCAGCGTGAGGAAGCAAAAGCTCAGAATGAAAGGAGCGGCGAAAATGTATCCAACCGTGTTGTCACGGTACAGGAACTTCTCCTTGTGTTTCTTGCGACAGGAAGCGGTCTTTTGCACAACGATCATCTCCTTGTTGGGAATAACGAAAGGGGTGGGGTACGGCGTGAAAAAAACAAGATGGGTGCCCTGCCTTACAGGCTGTTTTCCCGATAAGGCAGGGGCTTTTGAAAAATGCGCCCTGAAGTGTACCCTCAGGGCGCAGGTTCAACGGAAGAGATTACTTAGCTTCGTACTTGGCCCAGATTTCTTGTGCTTCTGCCCAGAAGGCGTCGGCGGCTTCCTGAGCGGAGGCGAATTTGCCGTAGTACAGGCCCTGGACGTAGGTCTGCTTCAGCACGTTGGTGATTTCCTCGTTAGCGGTAGGCTCGGCGGGGCTGTTGTTGGCAGCATCCGGGAAGGAGCCGATCAGGTTGATCATGGCATAGATTTCGTTGTTCACGGTGTCGTCGGGATGGTCAGCGATCAGGGCGTTCAGCACGTCAGAGTTGATGGAAACGCCGCGCTCGCACTGCAGGATCTCGTTGGCTTCAATGCTGTTCTCGAAGAAGTTGATGAAGTCAGCAGCGATTTCCTTCTGCTCGGAGTTGGCATAGATGCTCAGCTGCTGAGAAGAACGAACCAGCATGCCGCTGGGGCCGTCGGCGGTCACACGGGGCAGGGTAGCCAGCTTCAGGGAGATGCCGTTTTCAGCAGCCACGTTGCTCAGTGCCTGGAACTGGTTGGAGGACAGCATGATCATGGCAGCGTCGCCGGTAGCGATCCAGTCAGCTTCGATGTTGGTGCCGATTTCGTTCTGCACGCCATAGTCACCAATGACGCCTTCCTTCATCAGGGTCACCAGCAGATCCATGATCTTGGCGATGGGGGTGGTGTCGCCGCCGAAGTCGAAGTCAGAACCGTCCATGGCGTAGAAGTTAGCGCCTTCGGTGTACTGGGACACATAGGAGTAAATCAGGGTCTGGTACTCCAGCGTGGTGATGGCGGGGTTGCCGGTCTTGGCAGTGATGGCACGGCCAGCGGCTGCGAAGTCATCCCAGGTCCAGTTGTCGGTGGGATAAGCAACGCCGCATTCATCAAAGAGCGCAGGGTTGTAGGCAAAGCAGCGAGCGTTGGTGCCGTTGGAGATACCGGTCACATCGCCGTTAGCCTGGTTGGTGGTGGTGGCCAGCATAGCAGCGCTGATGGCGGTGGTGTCGATCAGGCCGCTTTCAACGTACTCATTCAGGGGCTGAATGGTATCATAGTAGGTTGCCCAGTTGTTGCCCATCTGGAACACGTCGGGCAGGGTGCCGGCAGCCATCATGGCCTGGAACTGGGTCCAGTACGTGGTGCCGTCATAGTACTGATAGTCAATCTTGATGCCGGTCTTCTGCTCATAGAGCTCGATGACCTGGGTCGTCAGCTTGGCGCGGGTATCGGAGCCCCACCACATGAAGGACAGGGTTTTGCCGGAGTAGTCAGGGTAAGTATAGCCTTCCGCATTTACGTTATTCCAGCCGGCAGCCTTTTCTTCTGCAAAGGCAGGGACGATAGCCATGGTTGCAAGCATGGCAACGGTCAAGATGAGGGAAAGAACCTTTTTCATTGTCGATGATCCTCCTCTTAAATTTGGTACGATTTCCACCAAACCGTACATCGTTAAGTTCATTATAGCTTACCTGTAAGAGCTTGTCAAGAGAAAAACATCATCAATATTTGTTTTATTTAGTCTTTTTTCAGCTAAAAAAGGACAAAAAACCGAGAAAAGCTTGCAGATTCTCACTTCTCGCCAAAGGGAAGAAAATAAACGTTTTTGTCTCTTGGAAAAACTTTTTACCAAATAGTTTAGTTGTCCAAAGGAAATCCCTTGCGGTTGATGAGAAGCGGATGGATGCATGCACGAAAAAAGAGAACCACCTCTTGCAAGATGGTTCTCTTGATGCTTGTTGCTGTTATCAGCGTCAGAAGTTCTCCCGAACCTCGATATCCTTGTAGCGCCGCATACCGGTGCCGGCAGGGATCAGCTTGCCGATGATAACGTTTTCCTTCAGGCCCACCAACGGGTCCACCTTGCCCTTGATGGCGGCTTCGGTCAGCACACGGGTGGTCTCCTGGAAGGAGGCGGCACTCATGAAGCTTTCCGTTGCCAGAGAGGCCTTGGTGATGCCCAGCAGAATACGCTTTGCAATGGCAGGACGTCCGCCCTCCATAATGGTCTTCTGGTTGGCCTGCTCGAAGTGGAAAATGTCCACCAGGGAGCCGGGCAGCAGATCTGTGTCGCCACTGTCTTCCACACGCACCTTGCGCAGCATCTGCCGCACGATGATTTCGATGTGCTTGTCGGCCACGGCCACGCCCTGCAGGCGGTACACGCTCAGAACTTCCTTCAGCAGATATTCCTGCACAGCCTTCACGCCCAGAATGCGGAGCAGATCGTGAGGATTGATGGAGCCTTCAATCAGCTCGTCACCAGCCTCTACATGATCCCCTTCCTGCACCTTCAGGCGGCTGCCGTAGGTAATCTGGTAGGCTTTCTTTTCACGGGCATCGTCTTCACTGGTAACCACCAGTTCCCGCTTCTTTTTGGTTTCCTGAATGCTCACCTTACCGCTGATTTCACTCAGGATAGCCTCACGCTTGGGCTTACGTGCTTCAAACAATTCTTCAACACGGGGCAGACCTTGGGTGATATCCTCGCCGGAAGCGATGCCGCCGGTGTGGAAGGTACGCATGGTCAACTGGGTACCGGGTTCGCCGATAGCCTGTGCAGCAATGATACCCACAGCTTCGCCGATATCCACCTTGCCGCCGTGGGCCATGTTCTGACCATAGCAGCGGGCGCAGACACCGTTTTCAGTGCGGCAGGTCAGCACGGAGCGAACCATGGCCTTCGTCACGCCGCGGCTGACAATCAGCTTGGCTTTCTCATGGTCAATGGCCTCGTTCAGGCGAACCAGCACTTCGCCGGTCTTGGGATCGCAAATGTCTTCGGCAGCGGTACGGCCGCGGAGACGATCTTCCAAAGACTCGATGGACTGCTTGCCGCTCATCAGCTCCTGCACCATAATGCCGCGAACCTTTTCGCCACGGGCTTCGAAGCAGTCTTCCTCACGGACAACCACTTCCTGGCTCACGTCTACCAGACGGCGGGTCAGGTAACCAGAGTCAGCGGTACGCAGTGCCGTATCGGCCAGGGACTTACGGCTGCCGTGGGAAGACAGGAAGAATTCCAACACGGTCAGGCCTTCACGGAAGTTTGCACGAATAGGCAATTCAATGGTTTTGCCGGAAGGAGAAGCCATCAAGCCGCGCATACCGGCCAGCTGAGACACCTGTGCGGAAGAACCGCGGGCGCCGGAGTCGGTCATCATGCGGATGGGGTTGAACTTGTCCAGGTTCGGCAGAATCTGGTCACGGAGGGAGTGAGTGCAGTTATTCCACAGGTCAATGACCCGGCCATAACGTTCGTCCTCGCTCAGCAAGCCCCGGCGATACATGCCGTTTACGCCGGCAACCTGCTTGTCCGTTTCTTCCAGCATGGTCTTCTTGCAGTCAGGCACCTTGATGTCGGCCACGCTTACGGTAATGGCGCCCACGGTGGAGTACTTGTAGCCCAGTGCCTTAATGTTGTCCAGCACCTGTGCGCAGCGGTGTTCGCCCTGGCTGCGGAAGCACATGTCAACAATATTGCCCAGCTGCTTCTTGCCCACCAGTTCGTCCACTTCCAGCTCGAACATGTCTTCCAGGCACTCGCGCTTCTTGAAGCCCAGGTTCTGGGGCAGAGCATCGTTGAAGATCAACCGGCCCAGGGTGGTGTCGATCAGCTTCTGACCCTTCTCGCCGTTGAACTCACGCTCAATGCGCACCTTGATGGGGCTCTGCAGGGTGATCTGACCCAGCGCATAAGCCATCTGCGCTTCGTCAGGGTCACGGAAGACACGGCCGGCACCCTTGCCGTTTTCATTCACAATGGTCAGGTAATAGCAGCCGATAACCATGTCCTGAGAAGGACTGATAACAGGGCGGCCGTCCTGAGGCTTCAGGATGTTGTTGTGTGCCAGCATCAGGAAGCGGGCTTCTGCCTGGGCTTCCATGCTCAGGGGTACGTGCACGGCCATCTGGTCGCCGTCGAAGTCGGCGTTGAAGGCGGTGCAGGCCA
>CAVKHY010000014.1:0-33260 GCA_963656345.1 bacterium
TTATATCACATACTTCGCAGTGCATCAATGGGGTTCAGTCGGGAGGCCTTCCGTGCAGGTGCCCATCCAAACAGAATACCGACGGATGCAGAAAAGCAGAAGGCCAGCGTAATGGCACTGGGGCTCATTGCGAAAGTAAAGCCAATCCATGCTGCAATGGCCGCCGAGATCAGGTTGCCAAGGATGATGCCGATGATCCCGCCCATCAGGCTGAGCATCACGCTTTCCAGCAAAAACTGGGTCTGAATCAGTCTGGGTCTTGCACCCAAGGCCTTTCGCAAGCCGATTTCCGTTGTGCGCTCCGTAACGGACACCAGCATCATGTTCATAATGCCGATGCCGCCAACCAGCAGAGCAATCGATGCAATGCCTGCCAGTAAGGTGGTCATCATGCCGGTCATGGTGTTCATGGTATCCAACAGACTATCCAGATTCAGCACATTATAGGCATTATCCCGATAATTGAAGGCGGCATTCAGCGTTTCTTTCAGACTCTGAATCGTGGCATCTGATTGATCGGTATCCTTCAGGTACAGAGTCAGGGAATTCACGCTGCCTGTGCCCAGCATTCGCAGTGCCACCTGGTAAGGGATGATGACCCGTCCTCCATCGTTGCCCCCCTGCATCAGGGACATGGCACTCATAACATCGTTGTCACTGTCGTCGTCCAGCAGACCCACAATCTTGAAAGTCAGCCCGCCGAAGACAATTTCCTGCCCCACGGGATTTTCATTGGCAAACAAGGTGGTGCGCAGGGTACCGTCGATAATGCAGACACGGCTGTGGCTGTCCATATCCGCCGCTTTCAACCCCCGACCCAAACCAATCAGCTCCGGGGTGTTGCTGAAGTAGCAGTCGCTTCGTCCCTCGATGGTCACATCTTCTACCAGTGTACCGTTGGCCTCCACGTGCCGGGTCAAGGAAGTGGTAGGATCCACCCCGGCTACGTTGTCAAGGGCGGCAATGTTTTCAATGTCCTGATCACTGAGTCCGCTTTTCATGGGCGTGCCGGTAACCGTAACACTGATCTTGCCTGCGCCCAATGCCGTAAACTGGCTGGTGATTTCATTGGTTGCGCCTTCCATCACGGTGATCAGCGCAATAATGGCCGTCACGCCGATGATAATGCCCAGCATGGTCAGGAAGGTACGCATCTTGTTGCCCTTAATATTTTCCCAGGACATACGAAGGCTTTCCTTAAGCATCTTCCGCCACCCCCTCCGTCAGCACGCCGTCCAACAGGCGCACAATGCGCTGGGCATGCCTGGCAATGCCAATGTCGTGGGTAATCATGATGATGGTATTGCCTTCTTCATTCAAGTCATGAAAAAGGGACATGACCTGGCGGCCCGTTTGCTGATCCAAGGCGCCTGTGGGCTCATCAGCCAGCAAAATGGCCGGGTGATTGGCCAAGGCTCTAGCAATGGCCACCCGCTGCTGCTGGCCGCCGGAAAGCTGGTTGGGATAATGATCCATCTTGTCTGCCAGCCCCACCCGTTCCAACATCTGCTCTGCCCGGCTTCGGCGCTCCCGCTCGTGAACGCCACTGTAGATCAGAGGCAGTTCCACATTTTCCACAGCCGTCTGTCTGGGCAACAGCTGAAAGGATTGAAAAATGAATCCGATTTCCTTGGAACGTACCTGAGCCAGCTCGTCCTCATTCAACCCTCCTACGTCCCGTCCGCTGAGCACATAGGTGCCGGAGGTAGGTGTATCCAGGCAGCCGATGATATTCATCAGGGTAGACTTGCCCGAACCGGAAGGTCCCAGCACGGCAACAAATTCTCCCTGCTTCACATCCATGTCAATGCCTTTTAATACGGTCTGAATCTCATCCCCCATGGGATACTGCTTTACAATCTGCCGCATGGACAGAATCACATGATCCATGTGTGTCACCTCATTTGCTCCGCATCATCGTCATCATGGCCATGGCAGAGGATTGGGGAATCAGAATGGTTTCGCCGCTCTTAATGCCGTCCTTCACTTCCACAATGGTACCGTTATTGATGCCGAGAATCACCGTTTGGGTCACGATTTCGTTGCTGCGGCCGTAGCAGTACACATAAGGTTTGCCGTTATCATCGTACTGAATGGCATCCATGGAGACCGTAGTGGCATTGGTAACGCTTTCCCGGGGTACAACCACCTCGCAGGTCAGTCCCATAACCAGCCTGCCGTCCTGGGGCAGGGCGATTTTCGCCTCATAATAAGCAATATCCCCGGAAACCGTAGCCTCCTGCGCAATGCGGGTAACCGTGCCCGTCAGGGTTTCGCCGGTGGCATGTACCTTCACGTCCACCGTCATCCCTTTGGTGAGGGCAGAAACGTCATACTCATCCACCTTGATCTTCAGCACAGGATGGGCGTAATCCGCCACACGAAACAGCTGATCACCCGGCAGGTAATCATCCTCTTCCTTGACATAGATATCCGAAATGGTGCCGTCCATAACGGATTTCACTTTCGTGCCGGACTTGGGCACAACGACCTCGTCGTCCTCCGTCACGGTATCTCCCTCACTGAATTTCAGTTCCTTTACCGTACCGCGCTGAGTAGCCGTCACGATTTTTGCACTCTCAGGCTCAATATTGCCGGAAAAGGTATAATAGGTAGTAATATCCTGGGTGCGGGCGGTTTCCGTGGTATAAGCATTGTCCGCACCCTTCTTCATCTTGATCACAACCACTGCGGCAATCACCGCCAGCACCAAAACCCAAATCAGAATCTTGCGAAGCTTTTTGCCTTTTTTCATGCCTTGACTTCCTCCTTTTGTAAGAACAAGAGCATTATAAGGATGGTGTGTGAACTACAAATGAAGCAGAAAAATGTCCGTCTGAGAGGAATGTACGTCCGAGTTCCCGCAGAAAAAAGCTTGACATCTTTTCTGAGGTACGATATACTGTAAAAGCTGTATTTTAGTAAGCAACGCAGGTTTCTGCCTGCTTGAAGATGAAGGAGTGTTGAAGATGTTCCGTACCTATCAGCCCAAGAAGCGTCAGCGCAGCAAGGTGCATGGCTTCCGTGCCCGTATGTCCACCAAGAACGGCCGTCGTGTGCTGGCTGCCCGTCGTCGCCGTGGCCGCAAGGAACTGACGGTCTGATTCCGTCCGCCGAAGGACCCTTTGAATGAGGATAGAGCCCGCCCGTGCGCTGCTTGACCAGTGCGGGACGGGCTTTTCCTACATAACCGGGAAATGAGCCCCGCGGAAGGATGTAACCATGGAAAGACGTTATCGGCTGCAAAAAAACAGGACGTTCCAGTACGTGTACCGTCGTGGAAAGAGCGTCGCCTGTCGGGATCTGGTCATGCTCCACGCCAAGGGCAGGGGGCTGCAGGTCGGTTTTTCTGTCAGCAAGAAAGTGGGCAACGCCGTTACCAGAAATCTGGTCAAGCGCCGCCTGCGGGAATGCTTTCGGCCCTATTTGGGGGATGTGAAAAACGGCCTGTACGTGATCGTAGCCAGACCTTCAGCCGCTGAGGCCACCTTCCAAAGCCTGCAAAGAGATGTCAAATATCTGCTGAAAAAGCAGGATGCTTTTAAGGAAGGGAATCGCGCCTGATGAAGCGGTTTCTTTTGGCATGCATTCGTTTCTATCGCAAGGGTATCAGCCCGCACAAGCCCCCCTGCTGCCGGTACATCCCCACCTGCTCCCAGTATGCCCTGACGGCCATTGAACGTTACGGCGCCTGGAGGGGCGGATGGATGGCGGTGTGGCGCATTTTGCGCTGCAATCCCTTCAGCAAAGGGGGCTACGACCCTGTACCGGAAGACCCAACCACGACTTTGAGGAGGGAATGAACCCCGCATGAACGAGTTTCTGAAATCCATCCTGGTGGGCATCAACAGCGTGATCGGCAATTATGGCTGGTCTGTCGTCGTCTTTACGCTCTTGATCCGTCTGATCCTGTTCCCCTTCGACTACAAGAGCCGGGCCAGCATGCGCAAGACCCAGCTGATTCAGCCGGAAATTGCCCGGCTGCAGAAGAAGTACGCCAATGACAAGGATAAGCTCAACCGGAAGATGAGCGAGCTGTACAAGAAGGAGCACATCAATCCCATCAGCTCCTGCCTGCCCATGCTGCTGACCCTGCCCATTCTGTATGCCATGTTCGCCGCCATGCGTCTGGTGGCCAACGAGCAGATGGTGGCTCAGGTCTTCGACATGCTGCAGGGCAAGGAGCCTGTGCTGGAAGGCTGGCTGTGGATTAAGAATGTGTGGATGCCTGACAGTCCCTTCTCCGCCTGCCTGCCGGATTACAACAGTCTCCGCGCCATTACGGACAGCAATATCTGGCTCACCGCTTTCTCTTCCTTGGGAGACAGTGTGAATAGCCTGCCCATCGCTCTGACGGCAGATAACTTCACTTCCGCCAATCTGCAGGCTACCATCCAGACCATTTACAACACACTGGAAACCATGCCCAACTATGTGGCGGCTACCTCCACCCTGCCCGGCTGGACCTTCAACCTGTGGATCACCACGGTGAACATCATGAAGGAATACAACGGCTTCTACATCCTGCCGGTGCTTTCTGCCGTGACCCAGTTCCTCATGACGAAGATGCAGCCTGCCCAGCAACCTGCCGCTGATGATGCAGCCGCTCAGCAGACTGCTGCCACCAGCAATTTCATGAAGTGGTTCTTCCCCCTGTTCTCCCTGTGGATCTGCTCCGGCTATTCCGCCATGTTCGCCATCTACTGGGTGGCCAGCAACCTGATTGCTGCTGCGCAGACCTTGGGCATCAACTGGTACCTGGATCGTAAAGAAAAGAAAACCTCTGCAGTAGCCGGGGAGGGCAGCGTAAAATGAAGACCTATGAATCCACTGCAAAGAATGTAGAAGATGCCATTGCCGCAGGCTTGGAAGCACTCCATGCCTCCATCAGTGATGTGACCATTGAAGTGCTGGAAGAGGGCAGCAAGGGTCTGTTCGGGCTGTTTGGTTCCCGTCAGGCCAAGGTGCGGCTGACCATGAAGGACACGGAGGAAGATCTGCTGGCTTCTCTGGAAGATAAGCCTGCCAAGGCCTCCCCTGCCCCCGCCGCAAAGCCTGCCAAGGTGGTTGCAGAAGCAAAGCCCGCGCCTGCCATTAAGCCTGTAAAGCCTGCCGCAGAAGCAGCCGCTAAGCCGGAAGCAGAGGTCAAGCCTGCTGCCGCAAAGCCTGCACAGCCCAAGCAGGAGAATGTCCGTCCCGCTCCCGTGCAGCGGAAGGCGGCTCCTGCCAAGGCACCGAAAGCTGCCAAGCCTGCCAAGACCGATGCGCCCAAGGCTGCTGCAGAAAAGAAGCCTCTGCCCCCTAAGGCACCGGCTAAGCCCATGGAAAAGCCCGTCATTACCATGATTCCCGACGATCAGGTAGATCCCGAGTCTCCCGCCGGCAAGGCACAGGCCTTCCTGAAGGAAATGACCCGTTTGATGGGTGTGGAAGTGACGGTAGCTGTCGGCAATGATCAGGACGGCAATGTGTTCGTGCAGATGAACGGTGACACGCTGGGCATTCTTATCGGCCGCCGTGGTGAAACCCTGGACGCTCTCCAGTATCTGACCAGCCTGAAGGTAAACCGTGGTCAGGAAGGCTACACCCGGGTAACGTTGGACACGGAAAACTACCGTGCCAAGCGGGAAGACACTTTGGTCCGTCTGGCCAACCGGATGGCCAACCGTGCCGTAAAGACTGGCCGCCGGGTCAGCTTGGAGCCCATGAATCCCTACGAGCGCCGCATCATTCACAGCGCCCTGCAGCCCAACGAAAACGTGGATACCCACAGCGAGGGTGAAGAGCCTAACCGTCATGTGGTGATCACCCTGCGGAAATAAAACAAGCATTACAGAAGAAGCAAGTGATTGCATAAGCGTCACTTGCTTCTTTTGCTTCCTTCGGTGTATAATGGCGATGGTGGGAAATGTGCCCGCCTATTGCACAAAGAAAGAGTGAAGCGTTCATGCAAGTTCCTCATATACGTGACTATATTGGCAAGCGCATTCATATGATCGGCATCGGCGGTTCCAGCATGTCCGGTCTGGCGGAAATGCTGCTGGAGGAAGGTTATCAAGTCACCGGCTCCGACCGAACCGATGGCTATCTGCTGGGTGATCTCCGGCGTAAGGGCATTCAGGTGATGATCGGCCACCGGGCGGAGAACGTTCACGGGGCAGACTTGGTGGCTTATACCGCCGCCATCCCGGAAGACAATCCGGAACGTCAGGAATGTACCCGGCTGGGCATTCCCACCTTGGAGCGTGCCTATCTTTTGGGACAGCTGATGGAAGGGTATCCCCATGCAGTAGGCGTGTGCGGTGCCCACGGGAAGACCACCACTACTTCCATGCTCAGCCAAATATTAGTAGAAGGTGGGCTGGATCCCAGTATCCATATCGGCGGCGTGCTGGATGCCATCGGCGGCAGTACCCGAGTGGGCAAGGGCGACATTTTCTTGGCAGAGGCCTGTGAATTCCGCCGCAGCTTTCTGCAGCTGCATCCCACCCTGGCCGTGGTGCTGAACATTGACGCCGATCATTTAGACTGCTACAAGGACATTGACGAAATCGAAGCTACCTTTGGGCAATTCCTTGCTCTGCTGCCAGAGGATGGCATGGCCATCGGCAAGGGGACGGACGCACGTGCCCGCCGCCTGGTGGAGGGCTGCGGCCGTGCCTGCGAAACCTTCGGCATGACGGAGGACTGTGACTGGCATCCACTGCATCTTGTGGAAAATGATCAGGGCTATGCCTCCTATGATCTGTGCTATCAGGGTGATGTGCTGGGACATGTGGATATGCAGGTTCCCGGCGATTTCAATGTAGAAAATGGTCTGGCTGCTCTTGCCGCCGCCCATGAACTGGGCGTAGACATGACATCTGCCTGTCAATCCCTCAGCAGCTTCCGCGGCGCCCACCGGCGCTTTGAATTGACGGACGTGATTGACGGCGTGGAGCTTTTCCATGACTACGGTCACAATCCTGCCGAGATGCGAAATGCCCTGTCCATTGCCCGGAAGCGCTGCAAGGGTCGGCTCTTTGCCGTGATGCAGCCTCACACCTTCAGTCGGGTTCGGGAACTGTTTAACGACTACCTGACCTGCACGGAAGCAGCAGACTTCACCTTGGTGACAGATATTTGTGCCGCCCGGGAAAAGGATCCCGGTGATCTGAACAGCGGCATGCTGGTGGATGGTATGCGTGCCCACGGTATTGATGCCGTATGGACTCCTTCGTTTGACGATACGGAAGCCTACCTGCGCAGCCACTGGCAGCCCGGGGATTTAGCCATCACCATGGGATGTGGGGATATCAACCTGCTGAATGCCCAGATGCACCGGCATGAAGAGGAAAAGAAGCAGAAGCAGTAATATGCGTATTGAAAAGGGAGCGACTTTCTTCAAGCCGCCCCCTTTTGCTTTGCATTATTCCATTTCCGCAAACACCTTGCCCTCCATGGACATGATGTTTTCCATGACAACGGCCCTACCATCCTCCAGCACAAGCCGCTGTTCATAGGCTTCCACCTTTTTCACCCGGCCGGTCATGGTCAGATATGCCCCGCCATCTTTCCTTACATCCGGTTGGAAGTAGGTTACGGTGATTTCCGGCCGCTCCGTCAAATGTTCCAACAGCAGCTGATACTGCCGGTTCAGTTGGGCTAAAGCTTCCTCGCTCAATGTGTGACGAGGGTCGGTAAGCCGCCGGGTTTCATCAATCACCGCCCCGAAACCAGTCAGCGCCGCATAAGGAGAAAACTGAGCCGCACGCTCCTCCATGGGGATGGTTGGATGCTTCTCCGACACGTGATGAGGCAAATGAAGAATGGCGTCATACTTACTGCTGGACATGGGCCTATCACCTCCGGGTGTTCGTTCGATGTTTGCAAAAACACGCTCCGCATGATGGACGAAGCGTGTTTTTGCCATGGTTGCTTAGGCGTTAGCCTTCTTTTCCGGCTTAGGCTGATGGTATTCAGCCTTGGGATCGTACTTCACGGTTTCCGGCGGAACTTCCAGCAAGCTGGGATCATTCAGGCAGGACAGCATGGTGCCGAAGAAGCCGGCATAGAAAGCGCCGGAGCACACCCGCTCGTCGGCCGTAATGCCAATGGGCAGGTAGCGTTTCAGCTTGGCGTTGCCCTTGTTATCCATGGTTACGGAGCGTTCCACCGTGCCCATGCCAAAGAACAGGCTGGTGGAGCCGAAGTTGTAGATGTGGTGATTCACATGATGCAAGCCAATGGAGGCGTTGTTGGTGATGAACATGCCCGTGTGAAAGGGCAGCTCATCCAACAGTGCACCGGGGCACAAGCCGTAGCGATCCAGCAGGCGCACCAGGGCAACCATCAAAGTAGGCAGTCCGGGCACAGCCAGAACGCCCTTTGCCAGCTTATCGGCAAAGTTTTTGTTTTCCACACCCCGGTTGGCTTCCACTACGGCAGCCATGCGATCCCGTACGTCATAGATGGTATCCGTAGGGTCGAACTTAATTTTCACCGCCGTTTCGCCCTTTTCTGCATCATGGGGATCCTTCAGCATGGTGAAGGACACGGTGCAGTTGGTGCGGGAATAGTACTGCTTGTTCATGATGAAGCGGTTGACTTCCGGGTGCTGGCTGACAGCCCGGACATAGGCCGCCACGATGATGTTCATGAAGGTAATCCGCTCGCCCTTGGCGCTCTGTGCGGCAATGTAGCGAGCCATCATTTCATAGTCCAGCTTGTGCTGGAGGAAAACCTGGGCATCGCAGCGCATGGGCATCAGGTAAGGCGTAATGCGGACAATGGGATCAATGGAGGACAGCCTACGGCCGTCCGGCCGATATCCAAACATGAAAAACCCCCTTCTTGTAGATCGTGCGGCTTTAACATGATGACAAAATGAATGAAAAATAGAAACAAGCCGCTACGATACCATTTTATCGATTTGTCCTGCATTGTCAAGCGAAAGTGATACCACGGCCATCATGCCGCAAACTTTTTTCAATGTTCCGTGCCTGACGGCTGCTTGCTCTTCTGTTCACGCAGTACCCTTGCCATCATGAAAACCGAAAGGCCGAACGTCAGGACATCAGCCACAGGCTGACAAAACTCCAACCCCTGCAGGCCGAACAACTGCGGCAGCACCAGCAGGATCGGAATCAGGAAAATGCCTTGACGTGCCGATGCCAGCAGTGTTGAGCGGATGCCGTAACCAATGGCCTGGGTGTACATGTTGCTCAAGGTGATCATGCCCCAGGTCCAGGCCGTTACGATCTGTACACGCAGCGCCTCCGTGCCGATGCGAATGACCTCGGCATCCGAGCGGCGGAACGCCGTTACAATCGGCTCAGCCAGCACGAATCCCAGCACGCCAAGAACGAGAAGCACAATGGTCGTCACCTTCACGCTGAAAAAGAAGGCGCGATGCATCCGATCGAATTTCTTTGCGCCGTAGTTAAAGCCGCAGACAGGCTGAAATCCTTGACCGAAGCCCACAACGGTGGAATAAATAAAGTTGAGGCAGCGGCTGACAATGGAGAACGCAGCAATGGCCGGGTCGCCGTACACAGCTGCTGCATTATTGAGCAGGGATGTTGAAACGCTCATGATGCCCTGACGCCCCAGAGACGGCAAACCATTGTTCAGGATTTTGCTGTACATCCGCGCCGTAGGGCGATAATTCTTCAGCAGGAGGGACAAGGCATCTTCCCGCATGTTGCACATCAGCAGAAGAATCACGAAGCTGATTACCTGTGAAACAGCGGTAGCAATAGCTGCCCCTGCAATCCCCAAGTCGAACACGAAAATCAGCAGCGGATCAAGCAGCATATTCAGAATACCGCCTGAAATGATGCCGATCATGCCATAGGTTGCCAGACCTTGGAAGCGAAGGAGGTTATTCATGGCCAGCGAGCCCATCATAAACGGGGCGGCAAGGAAGATATAACGGGCATATTCCACGGCGTACGGTGCGGCTGTATCCGTTGCACCAAGCAGGTACATCAGCGGTTCATTCAGTAAATTACAGACAATGGCAATGATCACACCCACCGTCACCGCCGAAAAGAAGCCTACGGCGCTGTAGATTTCTGCCTCTTTCTTTTTGCCCATGCCCAGCAGATGGCTGACATTCGTGCCGCTGCCCATGCCGAACAGAAACGCCAGTGCCTGAATCATGGCCATGGCCGAGAAAACAATGCCGACTGCCGCCGATGCCGATGTACCGACGCTGGTGCCCTCTGCCGCTCCGATTTGGCTGACAAAATAAGTGTCGGCCATGTTATAGATGGATGAAATCAGCATCGAGCATATCGTCGGTGCTGCCATTTTCGGGATGATCTTTTCAACCGGCTCTGTGAGGAGCATTTGTGTGCGTTCCTCTGCACTCATTGCCATGTGCGTATAACCTCCTGCTGCTTTCCGCATTCCTGTATGCGTAATCTTACGGAAGAAATTCCCGCGAGCAAAATCATACACCCTGACCACGGAGAAATCAAGAATGAATCGGTGCGAATGGTGCCGGCATGAAGTACGAAAAATGTTTCTGTCACGTTGCGCCCATCGGCCAAATGTGCTAAAATGAGGGGAAACTATTGATGCGAGGAGCGCTGTACGATATGGATATGATGACCAAAATCGCATCCCTGGCTGCGGATACGATGCACGATATATGGCCGGACGCCCAAGGTCTGTTGACGGCAGAGGAAATCCGTCCCCTGCTGGCGGTTCCGCCGGATCCTGCCCTGGGTGACTATGCCCTGCCTGTTTTCCGTCTGGCCAAGGCGCTGCGGATGGGTCCCCCCATGATTGCCAAGGCCGTGGCCGAAAACTGGAAGCACGAGGATGTTGCCCGGGTTGAAGCAGTTAACGGCTACCTGAATTTCTTCCTGAACCGGGTACATTTTGCTGAGGAGACCGTGGAGGCCGTCCTTTCCGCCGGAGAAAAGTATGGCGCCTCCGACCTGGGCAAGGGAAAGACGATATGCTTGGACTATTCTTCCATCAATATCGCCAAGCGTTTCCACATTGGCCACCTGTCCACCACCATGATTGGTCACAGCCTGCGCCGCATTTATGATCACCTGGGCTACACCACTGTGGGCATCAATCACCTAGGCGACTGGGGCACCCAGTTCGGCAAGATGATCTGCGCCTACAAAAAGTGGGGCAGTGAGGAAGCCGTAGAAAAGGGCGGCATTGACGAGCTGGTACGCCTGTACGTGAAATTCCACGAGGAAGCCGAAAAGGACAAGAGCCTGGAGGACGAAGGCCGTGCCTGGTTCAAGAAGATCGAAGACGGGGACGAGGAAGCCCTTCGCCTGTGGAACTGGTTCAAAACCTTGACCCTGCGGGATGCCGAGCGTGTGTACAAGCTGCTGGGGGTTACCTTTGACAGCTACGCAGGAGAAAGCTTCTACAACGACAAGATGGATCGGGTAGTTAACGAGCTGAAGGAGAAAGGACTGCTGACCATCTCCGAAGGCGCCTCCGTGGTAGATCTCACCGAGAAGGATGCAAACGGCAAGGAAACCAAGAACAGCATGCCCCCCTGCATCATCCTCCGTTCCGACGGTGCTACCCTGTACGCGACTCGAGACCTGGCCGCTGCCATTTACCGGCAGGATACCTATCATTTCGACAAGTGCCTGTACGTGGTGGCCTACCAGCAGGATCTTCACTTCCGCCAGTTCTTCAAAGTGCTGGAAAAGATGGGCTACGACTGGGCAAAGAATTGCGTTCACGTGGCCTTCGGCATGATTTCTTACGAAGGACAGGCGTTGTCCACCCGGAAGGGTCATGTGGTATACTTGGATGACCTGCTGACCCAGGCGCAGGAAAAGGCGTTGGAGATTATTAACGAGAAGTCTCCTGACCTGCCCAACAAGGAAGATGTGGCACGGCAGGTGGGCATTGGCGCTGTGGTGTACACCGACTTGAGCAACAACCGTATCAAAGACATTGACTTCTGTTGGGATCGGGTGCTGAACTTCGACGGCGAGACGGGTCCCTATGTGCAGTACACCCATGTGCGCTGCTGCTCTGTGCTCCGCAAGGCCGAGGATTTGACCCTTCCCGCCCCCGACTGGAGTGCCTTGACGGATGATGAAGCGCAAGCCTGCCTGCGGCTGATGGGTCGCTTCCCGGATGTGATCCGTGAGGCCGCCGAGAAGTACGAGCCCTCCATGATTACCCGTGCCGTTACAGACATTGCCCAGAGTTACAACAAGTTCTACTACGAGCACCGCATTCTGGACGGCGAGCCTGCCGCCATGGCCGCCCGTGTGGCACTGACCAAGGCTGTACGGAATGTAATCAAGACGGGATTGTACCTGATCGGTATGGAAGCACCGGAAAGGATGTAAAAGCAAACGCTCCTCCCCAAAGCACGGTAACGTGTTTGAGGAGGAGCGTGTTTTTATTTCTCGTAATATGTCAGCAGTGATGGTGCAACCGATTGCGGTGCATTACCCGGCACGATGCAATAAACCTCACCATCTTCATTTTGCCAAATACATGCATCATCCATTCCGCATTCTTCAACAACATAGAGATTCAGCGGAACATCCGGATTCATCTGGCGTTGTTTCAGTGTAACATCCACCACATTGAGTCGACTAAAGGTACAAATACCAGTAAGCTCATGACTGCCAAATGTAGCGGTACCGAATGCCTGCACATAGTCCGCATATTCCTTCGCGAACTTCAAGTCAAGAGTCTGCTCTGCCTTTACGATTTCGCTTTCATCAGCTGGGCTCAGTGCTGAAAAACCCTCTTGTTCTTTTAAGAACGTCACAAAACTCTCCATTTATTGTTCTCCTTGTTCAAGAAGTTTGGCCATATCCTTCCAAAATTGTTTTCTCTGTTGTGCAAAAATGTCCCGATCAATTTCCGATTCATTTCCCAGCACATGCCAAATTGTATTATTGCCACCTTGCATATGCTCAGATTCCGTGAGAATCGCCAGGGTAGAGTCCATTTTCTGTCCTATGTGATGAAGCTGATACGTCTCACCCGTTGCCGGGTCTAAGGCTGCCAAGCCTTTTTGCATCCTTTCCAAATTTGTTCTGCCAAATTCATCTTTGAAGCTAAGATCAATATCTCTTACCAGATTTATTTTCCCATTGACCATTTCAGGCCTCAATCCGGCTTTTTTGCAAATTTCATATTGCTCTTTTGTCTTGAACGTTTTGATTACATCCAAAGGATATCCTGATTCCTTCTGAATTGCTGCCGCTTCATTCATGGAGAGGCCATTCAGCGTTGCGCCTTTGAGCCCCTGATACTCGCTGACACCGCCTGTGATCGCCCCAGATATTGCGCCCCACTTAAAGCCTTCACTGCCTGCAAGTGCTGCCGACTTCAGTGCTTCTTCCATACTTCCGGTCTGAATACCGGTTACAATACCTGCAGACACGCCGCCCAGTGCTGCACCTGACAATGCGCCAATGGCTGCTGACTTTGCAGCCACGGCAAAAATCACGCTGACCGCCGCACCACCAGAAACAACCGACACAGTAACACACAGCAGGATAACGCCTGTACCCACAGCCACGTTTTGAATAATCCTGTCATAGGTATCGTCATAACCTGTCCAAGGTTCAACTGTTGTCTCGTTGTTTTTCCCCAAGGTAAAGATATACTTTGCGCCATCGAATTGCTGATTCAGCTCCGCCAATGTGTATCCAAAGAACACATTCGCCTGCGAATTATACGCCAGCTCATCAATGTACTCCTGGGAAATATACACCGCCTGCACATTTTCCACAAAGTATTCATCACTGTCTAAGGTCGATACCAGTGAGGTATACAAAGTATCTTCGATGTACCCCGGCAGGGAAGCATCATTCATGCCTGTGAATGACGGTACTTCTTCTGCCCATGCTGTTTCCCGTCCGCCAAACACTACCAGCATCACAACTGCCAGCATCAGTGACAAGAATCGCTTCATGCTGCTCCCTCCTTACTTCAGTCGATCGACGGAGAAACCGTTGGCAATGTACTGCTGCAGCAGCTCATCAGAGCCAACGAAGATCGTCTTCACCGTGGATTCGCCGGTATACCGGTTTCTAACGGAAATGGTGTAGATACCTTCCGCTGTGTATTGGTCGCCGTCCTTGGCCGGACGATTGAACCGCTCATCCTCGATCATGCCGGCAGGCCCTTCCACAATCACGGAACGCTTCACATCAATATCCAAGTACCGGGAACGTGCCAGATCAAGATAGAAGCCATTTTCCGTTACAGAGGTGTTCTGCAGTTCCGCCCCGGTCAGTGCATCAAAGGGATACACCATGCAGTTACCGTTGCGCACGGAAAACTTCAGCAGAATCCGATAATTGCCGAACTTGCTGGTAATATGAAGTGGGTCGTTGTCCTGCACTTCATAGTCCAGGGCAACCTCGTAATCGCCTTCTTCATTGAGTACAATTTTGGTATCCGCTCCGGAAGTTCCCTTCGCCAGCAGATAATCGGTGTAAATCTGGGGTTCGCCCTTCTTATTTTGATAATCCGTGTGGCGGACAATCAACGTGCCCCGGCCAAAGTTGGTTTTGGACACGCCAAAGGATTGGTCGTAGCCGTTCTTGTCCTCACTAATGACCATCTTCTCATTGCCGTTCAGTGCATCAATGTTTTGCTCCAAATCGAACCACAGGGTCACAGAATCTCCCAAAGTCTTGATAAACACGGGATCATCCGTCGTACTGCCGGATACGCGGGTAAAGCCGACCATGAAGAACCGACCCAATTCCCAGCCAAAGTGCCTATCGCTGCCGGTAATCACATTGGTTTTGGCATAGCCCGTGTCCACCCCGGCATCCACCGTTTCTGCACCAAAGTAGTACACGGAAACGCCCAGCTTATCATAGCAGGCCTTCAGGCGGCTCATGCTATCGTTATACTGGCCGAGCTTATCAAAAAGCTTCACTGCCGTCTCATAATCTCCGCTTTCCTGTGCCGCTACAGCCAAAGTATACCGGCATGCCCGGCCATTGGCATAACTGTCCTCATAATCTCCCAAACTTTCAAAGAGCCGTAGGGCCGTGGTAGCGTCTCCATCATTCATAGCGGCAACTGCCTGTTGATAATAGTTGACCTTTGCCTTGGCTTCGCTGCCGTTGTAAGTGCCAAGCGCTTCGAAAATGGCGGCCGCATCGCCGTATCTGCCTTCTGTTTCTGCCGTAGCAGCAGCCGTGTACTGTTCATACGGGAAATAGGTACGGTCTGCCGTCAAATCCAGCCACAGGGCAGGGCGAATGCCTACCTTGTCCGTCATCGCCTTGGTACCGAATTGTCCCCATACATCCACAAAGCAAATGTCGCCATCGGCCTTGCCAGGCGAACGCAGCCACCAGTCCGTCTCGCCTATGCCAATGGTTGTAATGCCAAAAAGTTTCGCCCCGGCATTTCTTGCAGAAGCCGTACCGGTCACCTTTCTGGCATTCTTATCCGTCAGGTAGATTTCTGCTTCACGGTAGCTCAGCAGGAAAAGCTTATCCTGGGTCGTATAGCCGTTGATTCTTTTCCATTCCAGGTTGCCCTGGGTTGCCTGGTTATCCACATTGGTCAGCTGGATAGCGGTCTGTTCCTGTTCAGTGAAGGCTGCCGTCAGGAATGCATCATTCAGCCAAGCACGAAGCGTGCTATCCTCCCACGTGGTGTCATCTTTTTCATCGTGGAAGGGCTGACAATCCAGTGCATACTGGCTCAAGAGCAGAGCACGGTGATCCTCCACAGCAAGCACTGTCCAACCAATCGGCTCTGTGCCGTTGTCTTGGTTGTTATCCTGCTCGTAAGCCCCCAAATAAATCACATCGCCCGGCTGCACGGCATCAGCAGACGCCACGCCAAACATCATCAGCAGGATGGCAGAAAGAATCAGCACGCTCCATTTTCTCACCGGAAACACCCTCCGCACATTTGATTATTACTTGTGGATAACGTTATCCTCTCACAAAGGGAACATTTGTAGCTTTCTACATCTGTTTCCTTATTTCCTTCATAGCATGCCCAAATATCCCCGTTTTTTTTTTTTTTTTTGAAATTTCTTCCATTTTCTCTTTGTTGACTTTTTTCTTCGCTGCTGGTATCATTTTTTCATCAATAGAAGGGGTGACGCCGGGATGGAAACAGTGATTGTGGTGCTGGTGATGCTGGTAGTCGCGGTGGCTGCCGTGTTGCTTCTCCGGCTCACCGCTGAAAGCCGGCAGCAAAAGCAGCTGGTACAGCGGGTTCGCTCCACCAACCTGTACAGTCACCTCTACCCCATGTTCCGCCGGTACGATAATGAAAACTTGGAAAGCGTAATCCTTCGACCGGAGGGAGTTCGCATCCGTACCATTTCCGGCAGTGAAACCCACTACACCTTCCGCAAGCATGGGCTGGACAATCCTGCAGACGATACCCTGTACGCTGTTGCTTTAGCCACCTTGGTCGATATGCGCATCCTGCGAAACACCCGCAATTATGTCTTCCGCAGTCACACCGAGATGCGCTCTAACGGAGACAAGCGTTTCTGGTACGATTATGTGATTACCCACGAGCGAAAGGACACGGTGCTTCGAGCCATGTCAAAAAGGCTATGATTTTTGCGGGAGGGCGGCTTTTCTGAGAAAAGCCCCCTCCCGCACCCACCCTGAAAAGCAACATAGAAAAACGAGAGAAAGGCCTGTTGTGCAATTGCCTTTCTCTCGCTTTCATTCATCACTGCTTAAAGAATTCTGTTGTGGTTTGATGTAGATAGCAGTTACCAATGCGCTGGAGGAGAATTACCGTCAGGGTATCCCCGGCATTTTTCTTATCCTGGGTCATGGCATGGAGTAAGTCTTCCTTCGGGATTTCCGGCAGCTCTGTTGGCAAGGAAAGAGCCTTTTCCAGTGCAATCAGCCGCTGTGCCGTGCCGCTTTTCGTCAATTTTCTCTCTTCCGACAGCTGCGTAATAGCCGCCATGCCAATGGCTACGGCTTCTCCGTGTCGGTAGCCATCGTAGTGCTGCACCGTCTCCACAGCATGGGCAAGGGTGTGACCGAAGTTCAGCGTCATGCGCAGGCCGGTATCATGTTCGTCCTGCTCCACCACGTTCGCCTTATAGCTGATGCACCTGTGGAGAATTTCATCAATATCCTGCATGAGGCCTTCCCGACCCATGGGCGCATCCTTTTCCAGCAAGCAGAACAGAGGCTCATCCCCGATGCAGCCGTACTTGACCACTTCGCCTAAGCCGTCCCGCCAATAGGCCGGTGTCAGGGTTTGCAGGGTGTCCGGGTCAGCCAGCACCAAAGAGGGCTGCCAGAAGGCACCCACCAGGTTTTTCCCCTGGGGCAGATCCACGGCCACCTTGCCGCCCACGGAGGAATCTACCTGTGCCAGCATGGTGGTGGGAATCTGCATCAGCCGAACCCCGCGGAGCCAGGTGGCTGCCGCCAGGCCGGCCAAGTCGCCCATAACACCGCCCCCAAGGGCAATCACCACATCCTTCCGGGTGATGTGATGCTCGCTGAAAAAGGTGTACAGCTGCGTCAGGCAATCCAGGCATTTAGTTCTCTCCCCATGGGGCAGGGTGATGCTCACCGCCCGAATGCCTGCCTGAGCAAGGGAGGTCATCACCCGATCAAGGTACAGAGGCGCCACGTTATCATCCGTCACCACAGCAGCGGCGCATTGGCCAAAGGCAGACAGGAAATACGTTCCTACCTGATCCACCAGTCCCCGTTCAATGTAGATGGGATAGCTTCTTGCACCCAGATTGACTTGAATGGTGCTCATGATGTACACTCTTCTTTCCTATTGATGTGGAACTTACACTTCCCGGCCCACAACAGCCGCAATCTTCCGAATGTCATCCATGACATCGGCGAACACTTCCGGCTTGATGGACTGCTGACCGTCGCACAGGGCATGATCAGGGTCGTTATGCACTTCTACCATTACGCCGTCCGCTCCGACAGCAATGGCGGCACGTGCCAAAGGCTCCACCATCCACCATTTGCCGGTACCGTGGCTGGGGTCAACAATTACCGGCAGGTGGCTCAGCTTCTTCACAGCAGGGATTGCCCCCAGATCCACCGTATTGCGGGTGTAGGTTTCGAAGGTACGGATACCCCGCTCACACAGGATTACGTTGGGGTTGCCTTCCGCCATAATGTACTCGGCGCTCATGAGCCACTCTTCAATGGTAGCGGACAAACCCCGCTTGAGCAGGATGGGCTTCCGGGTCTGACCCAGCTGGCGAAGCAGATCAAAGTTCTGCATGTTCCGTGCGCCCACCTGAATCAAATCCACTTTTTCCACAAATACGTCAATATCCCGGGGAGACATGATTTCGCTGACAATGGGCAGCCCGGTAGCTTCCCGTGCCTGGCAGAGCAATTCCAGTCCTTCGTACTTCAAGCCCTGGAAAGAGTAGGGAGATGTGCGGGGCTTGAAGGCGCCGCCCCGGAGAATGGCCGCACCGGCCTCCTTCACCTTTTGCGCCACATAGGTGATTTGATCCCGATTTTCCACAGAGCAGGGGCCGGCCATGACAGCCAGCTTCTTGCCGCCTACCTTGACGCCTGCCACGTCCACCACAGTAGGTTCCGGGTGGAACATGCGGTTGGCCTTTTTGAAGGGTTCTGCTACATGCATGATTTTGTCAACACAGCGGAAGCTTTCAATCTGGGAAGGATCAATCCGGCTGGTATCGCCAATCAGTCCGAGAATGGTCAGGTCAGCGCCTACAATGGGATTCACTGTAATGCCGCCCAAGCCTGTAATCATATCCGTCAGGCGATCCATTTCCTGTTGCTCGGTACCCTTTTTCAGCACGATAATCATAGGTAACATCCCCCTTTATTCTTTGGGAACAAAAAAACGGGAGCCCGCAAAGAGCTCTCGCCTTTCAGCATCCGCAGATTCTGCCACGGAAACACCTGACGCCTCTTTTACGGTACGACCAAATACCCGGTACGGTCAAAGCCGCCCGGGATCGTAAACGTAAAGGAAGCAAAGTGCAGCATAAACATCCTCCTGCGGACGGTTCACCGTCCATGGCTGTTATTATAGTCATGCCTATCTTGTATGTCAAGGTTTTATTTGACGAATCCGACGCTCTGCGCTATGATACTGCTATCACACAGGAGGAGGACGCAGCATGAACATTACCCTCATCGGCATGCCGGGCAGCGGCAAAAGCACTGTGGGGCAGGCACTGGCGCAGCGGCTTGGACTGCAGTTTGTAGATGTGGATCAGGTCATTATCCGCAAAACAGGCCAAACCTTGGCAGAAATCCTGGATGATGTAGGGGACGCCGGCTTCCGTCAGGTGGAAGAGCGCATCAATGCGGAGCTGGATGTGCAGGACAGCGTCATCGCCCCCGGCGGCAGTGTCATTTACGGTCCCCGTGCCATGGCGCACCTACGGGACATCAGCACCGTGGTTTACCTGCAGGTAGAGCACGATGAGCTTCTGCGCCGATTAGGTGATCTTCATGCCCGCGGAGTCAGCATTCTTCCCGGACAAACTTTCCGTGACCTGTATAACGAGCGCTGCCCCTACTACGAGCGCTATGCCCACCTGATTGTGGATACCAAAGGACTGAATCTCATGCAGGTGGCGGAGAAAATTGCCGAAAAGGTGCAGCGATAATCTAGAAACAAGCCAAAATGATTCGAATGACTAAAGAGGGCCCTCTCACTTTTTCAAGTGAGAAGGCCCTCTTCTTTCGTCGTATCTTAACCTTCAATGGCAATGCGGGTGTTAGGCTCAACCTTGTGCTGCGTCTCCTTAGGCACTGTCAAGGTCAGCACGCCGGACTCGTACTTGCCATGCACATCCTCGGGGCGAACTTCGCCCACGTAGAAGCTACGAGTCATGCTGCCCACGTAACGCTCCTGACGGATGTACTTGCTCTTCTCGTCATCCTTCTTCTCCAGGCTCTTGCCGGCCGTAATGGTCAGGTAGCCATCCTTCAGGTCAACCTTCACCTCATCCTTGGTGAAGCCAGGCAAGTCAACAGCCACCTCATAGTGGTCGCCGTCATCCTTCACGTCGGTCTTCATCAGGTTCTTGGCATTCTTGCCGTACAGGGTGCGGTCAATGTTCATCAGGTCATGACCGAAGTCGTTAAACAAATCATCAAACATGGTTTCATGGAAAATGCTAGGAAGCATATAACTCAACTCCTTTTGAAATCCTCGTACCGTCCTCCAGGGGCTCCTCTTTCGCCCCCCTCTCGGTACGATTGTATGATATCACATTTTGTTAGCACTGTCAATAGTCGAGTGCTAATTATTCATAGTTTATTTACAATTTCAGACCAGTATTTTTGTTGATAATAAGTCAACCATCGGTTGCTTCTTTTCATTCCCCAGAAAGTTTGCTATACTGTTACTGCATGATAAGACTTCAAGGAGGTTCCGGCATGGATACCATTCGTTTAGGAAGAACCAATCTCACTGTAAGCAAAAACGGCTTCGGCGCCCTGCCTGTTCAGCGTGTGTCCATGGAGGAAGCTGCCAAGCTGCTCCGCAAGGCCTATGACCACGGCATCAATTACTTCGATACTGCCCGGGCTTACACGGACAGTGAAGCCAAAATCGGCTATGCCCTCCACGACGTGCGGGCAAACATTGTGATTTCCACCAAAACCACCGCCCTGAAGGCGGAGGATTTCTGGAAAGATCTCCGCACCAGCCTTGAAACCCTGCGGACAGATTATATTGACATCTATCAGTTCCACAATCCGCCCTTCTGCCCCAAGCCCGGCGACGGCTCCGGCCTGTATGAAGCCATGGAGGAAGCCAAGGCCAAGGGTATGATCCGCCACATCGGCATCACCAATCACCGGCTGGCTGTGGCAGAGGAAGCCGTTCGTTCCGGCCTGTATGAGACCCTGCAATTTCCCTTCTCCTACCTAGCCAGCGACAAAGAGCTTGCCCTTGTGCGCCTGTGTGAGGAAAAGGATGTAGGCTTCATCTGCATGAAGGCGCTTTCCGGCGGCTTGATTACCCACTCCGATGCTGCCTACGCTTTCTTGCGCCATTATCCTGTGGCACCCATCTGGGGCATTCAGCGGGAAAAAGAACTGGATGAGTTCCTCAGCTATCAGGATAATCCTCCGGAATTGACGGATGACCTGCAGGCCATTATCGACCACGACCGGGGCGAACTGGTGGGAGATTTCTGCCGTGGCTGCGGCTACTGCATGCCCTGCCCGGCCGGCATTGAAATCAACACCTGTGCCCGCATGTCTTTGATGATCCGCCGTGCACCCACCGCTGCACTGCTGAATGAAAATAG
The DNA here is from genome assembly GCA_963656345.1 of bacterium. Classification (GTDB taxonomy): domain Bacteria; phylum Bacillota; class Clostridia; order Christensenellales; family Aristaeellaceae; genus CAKUFA01. Next base: position 21,245 of record CAVKHY010000014.1, read on the forward strand.
CCAGGCCATGATGAAGAAGATCGAGGGCTGTCTCCACTGCGGCCGGTGCAAGACCAAGTGCCCCTATGGGTTGGATACCCCCACCCTGCTTGAGCGGAACTACGAAGACTACAAGACCTTCCTGAAATAACTGATGAAGCAATATTTGTGGATCACTCCGGCCGTGATCATCCTTGACCAGGCCACCAAATGGGCGGCACGACACATGACAGAGCCCATCACCTTGATTGACCGGGTCATTGGTCTGCGCTACACCCAGAATACCGGCATGGCCTTCAGTTTTCTCAGCGATCACATCATTCTGCTGATTCTCCTCTCCGTGGTACTGATTGCAGCAGGGTATGCGGTGCTGCACCGCTATGCGTTGGGGACAGTAAGCCGCACAGCTGCCATGCTGATGCTGGGCGGAGCCGCCGGTAATCTGTTAGATCGGCTGTTTCTGGGGTATGTGACGGACATGATCGAGCTGCTGTTCTGCTCCTTCGCCATTTTCAATGTAGCGGACATTTGCCTGACCGTGGGCTGCGGACTGATGATCTTCTCCCTGCTCTTCAGGCCGCAGGAATGGAGGGAGCGGCGTGTGTGATGAAGCACTGTACCATCTGAAATCGGACGGCCGGCGGCTGGATGTTTTCCTTGCCGAAGCCACCGGGCTGACCCGCTCCCGGGTCGCTTCTTTGATGGATGATGGCTGCTGCTTGGTGGATGGCAAACCGGAAACCAAAGCCGGTGCCAAACCCAAGGCCGGCTGTTCGGTGGTCTTCACCCTTCCGGCCCCTAAGCCTGCCGCTCCGCAGGCAGAAAATATTCCCCTGACCTTCCTGTATGAGGACAAAGATTTGGCTGTCGTCATCAAGCCCAGCGGCATGGTGGTGCATCCCGCCGCCGGAAATGAAGACGGCACCCTGGTCAATGCCCTGCTGTACCATTTGGACAGCCTAGGGGGCATCGGCGGCGAGCTGCGTCCCGGCATTGTTCACCGGCTGGACAAGGACACTTCCGGTCTGCTGCTGGTCGCCAAGAATGATGCGGCCCAGTTGGCACTCAGTCAACAGTTGGCAGACCGGGCTATGGAGAAGCACTATCGTGCCCTGGTGGAAGGAAACCTGAAGGAAGATCACGGTTTCATCGACGCTCCCATTGCCCGTCATAAAACAGACAGGAAGCGGATGTCCGTGGATCCTTCCGGTCGGCCTTCCCAGACAGAATGGACAGTACTGGCAAGGGGTAAAGGTTGTACCCTGCTGGATGTGCATATTCTCACCGGACGCACCCACCAGATTCGTGTGCACATGAAGCACATCGGCCATCCCGTGTGCGGCGATCCGATTTACGGCGTTGCCCGCGGAGTGCAGGTACCCCGGCTGATGCTCCATGCTTATTCACTTTCCTTCACCCACCCTGTCACGGGAGAACGTATGACCTTCACGGCTCCCCTGCCTGAGGCTTTCCTGAAGGGATTGAGAAGCGGCGGTATTGAAGTCAACAATGCATAAAGCACGAGGCTGCGAAAGTAGAACGCTTTCGCAGCCTCGTGTTTGATAGAATGTTTATTCCTTGGTATCAATGGTGGCCGTCATACCCAGGCGAGTATTTTCATCAGGCACAAAATCAATGTGCACGGTATAGGTGACGCTGCTGGCATCCTCTGTCGCCGTATAGGCAATGAAGGCTACCCGTCCGGTCGCCGTTGCATCCTCATTCCAAGTGAAGGTCATGTCCACCGTATCCCCTACGGACAGATAGGCCAGATCCGCCTCGTTGATCTCCGCTTCCATGCACAGCTTTTCCGTTTTGCAGATGGTGGCAACAGCATCGCCCTGGGTTAGGATGCTGCCGGTGGACACGCTCACGGTTTCCACAATGCCATCCTCTTCCGCATACAGGATTTCAGAAGGGGTTACGCCGCCCTCTGCCGTTCCGGTTAATGTTTCAAAGAGGAGCTGTCCAGCTTCCACATAGTCGCCATCCTTCACAGCCACGGACACTACTGTGCCGCTGCCCGTTACTGCCACAGGGTCAGTACGGCTGACTGTGCCCCGGCCAATGCGGCTGGTTGCTACATGGCTTTCCTCGCGGTAAATGTCATACTTTTCGCTGGGGGTGAAATTTCCTTCCGTAACCTCCACAGTGTAGGATGTGCCGCTGACAGCGGTGATCACGCCGGTGCCTGTCAGGGTGGAATCGGACGTGTTCACCAGATACACGCTTTCGCCAATGTGCACATACTTGGTCGCAGCAGATTTATACGCATTGGAAGTGCTGGCAGACAGGGTGAAGCGGACATTCCCTTCCATGTACATGACGCCGCCGTAGGTGTTCGTTGCGGTATCCGCATCATCCCCTGCCTGTGCAAACACACCGGTAATGGTGCCGGACTGGCTGGCATACACTTTCTCAGTTGTCAGTTTCAGCAGCGGATCGCCCTTGCTGATCTTCTGCCCGGCGGTAACATACACGCTTTCAACAGTTCCCCCGGCAGATGCATAGGCAATCGTTTCTTCTGCAGGCTTTACCGTACCGCTGAGGGAAATGGTTTCGGCGTGGGCTGCCGGCAGGATCATCAGTGCCAAGGTCAGCACGGCGGGCAGTATATGTTTCTTCATAGGATTTCCTCCTCGTATTTTATGAAAAAGTTTGATTACATAGACCGCAGAGCGTCAATAGGATTCAGTCGGCTGGCTTTTCGTGCGGGAGCCCAGCCGAAGACAATGCCCACAGCTGCCGAGAACCCTACACCCAAGGCGATAGCTCCAACGGAAATCGCGAAGGTGGTGCCCATGACCTGACACAGGATATAACTGAGAATCAGACCGAAGGCAACGCCAACCAGGCCGCCGATAATGGACAACAGGAAAGATTCTATCAGGAACTGAATCTGAATCTGCCATGGAATTGCGCCCAAGGCCTTTTTCAGGCCAATTTCCACCGTGCGCTCAGTGACCGTGGTCAGCATCATGTTCATAATGCCGATGCCGCCTACCACCAGGGCAATGGACGCAATACCCGCCAGCAGCATGGTCATCATGGAGAGCATTTCATTCATGGTGTCCTCCACGCTGCTCATGGTGGTGATGGTAAAGCAATCGTCCTCGTAACTGAACATGGCGTCCATCTTGTCTTCCATCTTGTCTGCCGCCGTATCGGAATCCACCCCATCTGCCAGGTATACGGTGAAGCTGGTCACTTCTCCTTCGTTGTTCATCTTCAGCGCCGTGGTGTAGGGAATCAGGATATCGCTGCTGCCGGTAAAGGCACTGGCAAGGCTTTCCGTGTTTTCGTCTGAGAAGACGCCTACCACATAGAAGGGAATGCCGCTGATATACAAGGTTTCACCCACAGGATCAATGCCGAAGAAGAAATCATCGATGATGTCCTGATTGATCATGCACACGTAGGACGTATTGTCTTCATCCACAATGTTCAGGGTTCTTCCCCGCAGCTTCACATCATTGGTGTAAAAGTAATAGGCGTTCTTACCGGCAACGGAAATGCTGCTTTGATAGCTTCCGCCGTAGCTGACCCTGGCAGATAAGCTGACCGTAGGGGTAATGCCGTCAATTTCGTCCATTTCCGTCAGCTCATTCAAATCTTCCGTGGTCATGCCGGTTTTCAGGTCGCTGCCGGTAACGGAAACCATCAGCGTACCGGCGCCCATGGAGGAAAAGGAGGAAGACAGCGCTCCGCTGACCCCGGATACCGTGGTGATCAGGGCAATGACTGCCGTAACGCCAATCATAATGCCCAGAATGGTCAGGAAGGAGCGCACCCGGTTGCCCAGAATATTGCTCACCGACATGGCGACGCATTCGCGAAGCATCACCAGCACGGAGCGGATTTTCTTACGCATCGGCCGTTTCTCCCCCTTCCGTCAACACGCCGTCAATAATATGCACCACCCTTTTGGCGTGGGCGGCAATGTGCATGTCATGGGTAATCATGATGATGGTGCGTCCTTCCCGGTTCAGCTCGGCAAACAGATCCATCACCTGTGCGCCGGTCTTTTGATCCAGTGCCCCGGTAGGCTCATCCGCCAAGAGAATCGTAGGATTTCCCACCAGTGCCCGGGCAATGGCAACACGCTGCTGCTGCCCGCCGGAAAGCTGATTGGGATAGTGATCCATTCTGTCTGCCAGTCCTACCCGCTCCAGCATGGCTTGGGCACGCTTGTGCCGCTCCTTGGGCGCAACGCCGGCGTAGATCAGGGGAAGTTCCACGTTTTTCTGTGCATTCAGTCGAGACAGCAGCTGGGAATTCTGAAAGATAAACCCGATTTCCCTGCTGCGTAAATGGGCAAGCTCCACATCCGTCAATTCCTCAATGGGCACCCCATGAAGGGTGTAGCTGCCTTCCGATGCTACATCCAGGCATCCAATAATGTTCATCAGCGTGGACTTGCCGGAGCCGGAAGGGCCCAGCACGGAGAGGTACTCCCCTTCCCGCACCGTTAAGTCCACATCTTTGAGCACATGTACATCTTCCTCGCCCATGTGATAATACTTGTTGATTTTCTTCATTTCAAAGAAGGCTTCCATGATGTTTTCGCTCATAAGGCGCCTCCTTGTCAGTTGCCGCCGGGGCCGCCGCCCATTCCGCCGCCAGGGCCACCGTTGCTATCACCGCTGCCGCCGCGTCCGCCGCCCATTCCGCTGCCATCCATGCTGCCTGGGTTGAAGTTACCGCCGCCCATTTCACCCATTTCAGGCGTAAACTGATTGCCGCCAAACAGGCTGCTCAGCATACTGGCCACGCCGCTGGTGCTGGTGGTAGTTTCCGCTACGACATAAACCGTGTCGCCGTCACTCAATCCACTCTTGATTTCCACATACTTGCCGTTGCTTACGCCCACTTCCACATCCACGGTGGTCATCTCACCGTTGTCATCCTTCATGTACACGTAAGCGCTGTTAGAGGCTGTAAAGCTTAGAGCGTCCTCCTTCAGGATCACCACATTTTCTGCGGCTTCCTTCGGGATGGATACAGTCACCTGCATGCCGGGATAAATACCGTCCTCGTTCACGTCCACATAGGCCACGGCGGTATAATATGCCACATTGCCCGTAGCGGATGAAATATAGTTGATGGACGCAATGGTGCTTTCGAAGGTCTTTTCTGTTGCGGTTGCCGTGACCGTGCAGGCAGCACCCACGCTCACATCTGCAATGTCGTACTCATCCACCCGCATGCTGACTTTCATGTGGGTAAAGTCCGCAATCTGAATCAGGCTTGTGCCGGAGGTGACTTCATCATCTGCTGAAACATAGACCTGGTTCACCTTGCCGTCAAAATCAGCCGTCAGAGTCTCGCCGTTCGCCAGGCGCATCAGCTTGGCACCCTTGGTCACTGTGTCTCCTTCCGCCACATAAATGGTGCGCACGGTGGTGTCCGCAGAAGCAGCATAAGTCTTGCTGTTAACCAGTGCCATGCTTCCGCTGAAGCTCAGCGCATTGGAAATGCTGCCGATGGTAGCCGTATAGGTATCATAAGTCACCGTATACTCTGCACGGAGCTTATCCACTGCATACCATCCGCCCAGTCCTAATATTGCCAGAATCAACACCGTCACAATGATTCTGCGCAATACACGCTTCCAACGCTTGCCCGCCTTCTTTTTCTTTGGCTGTTCGTTCATGTTGGTCGATCGCTCCTTGCCTTCATGTCATCAAAGGATGTTCTCCCTTGCATGAAACAGGATACCGGGTCAATGGGTGCATTGTGTGGTGAAAGTCCTGCACAAGGGGTGAAAGATAGATGACGGTTTTGTGAACAGCGATTTGGCAACGCAAAAAGGGGCTGGATCAATCAAATCCAGTCCCTCAATTAAGTTGATGCTCAGTCGTCCCGGCGGCGAGCGATAAGGATCAGCCGCAGCAGAGACAGCAAGCTGGTCACTGCGCTGGCCACATAGGTCAAGGCAGCGGCACGGAGCACCTTCTGTACGCCGTCCAGTTCATCTGCTGTTACATAGCCTCCGTCACGAAGCATCTGCACTGCCCGGCGGCTGGCATCAAACTCCACCGGCAGGGTAATCAAGGCAAAGAGTACAGACAGGCTGAAGGCTACAATGCCAATGGTCAGAAGAGGCTTCCAGGACAAGATCAGTCCCAGCACAAACAGGGGCGTAGCCAAGGTGGAGCCAATGTTCACCACCGGTACGGCGGCGGAGCGCAGGTTCAAGGGTGCATAGTTGGTCTGCTTCTGCATGGCATGGCCGGCTTCGTGGGCAGCAACCCCCAAAGCAGCAACGCTGCAGGAATCATACACGTCTTCGCTCAAATTCAGTGTCTCGTTCCGGGGATCGTAGTGATCCGTCAGGGAACCGGATACTCGCTTGATAACCACCTGCTGATTGCCGTTGCGCCGCAGCAGATCCGCCACAGCTTCGTATGCCGGACGGCCAAGCCGGGTAGAAACCTTGCTGTAGCGTTCGAAGGTCATCTTCACCTGTGCCTGTGCCCAAAGGCCGAGAATCAAGCCGGGAATCAGCAGCAGATAGGTCCAGTCAAAATAATAGTAACCCATGATCATTCCTCCTTACACTTACAGCATACATGCCTTCTATGTGCTCAGTATGAAGAAATTGTGAAAATCTATTTATTTTTGCTTGTCTCTTCGGTATTGAAGAAAAAGCAGTACCAGCAGCGCAACGGCTGCAACCGCCCCGGCCAGAAAACACCAATGGCCGATGACTGCCTGATGAAAAGGAATCTTCATCAGCAGGGCCGCAAGCCATAAGACACCCACCACGGCACACAAATACCGTGCCGCAGGCATCAGCGAATTCTTTTTCATAAAGTATCCTCCGTGGCAGGATGATACCAACGATTCACAAGAGCTGCCGCAAGGGAAATCACCAGAAAGACACACAGGCTTGCCATGCCTGTCCGGAGTCCGAACCCATCAGAAACCAGCCCCGCCACATAGGGAATGATCGAGCTGCCCAAGCCGCCCATACCGAACAGGATGCCCGCGCCAATCGGCGAAGACGCAACATATCGTGCGGAATTGGTCACGCAGGTGGCGTACATGCCGGACATGCTCAGCCCTGTAAACACCACGGAAGCCAGCAGCAGCACCGTGTTATTGACAAAGCACACCATGCTGATAACTCCTACCAGGAAGCCGGCAGAAAGGAAGATCAGCAGCAGTTTGTGATTGATCTTTGCACCGGGCCCTGCGCAAAGCAGGCGGCCGATGATCAACGTCAGCCACAGCAGGGACACAATGGTGGCGGAAGGAATCTCCACAAAGGCGCTGTTATACTGGCTCAGATAACTGGGCAGCCAAGAACTGGCGGCAGACTCCACCCCAACATAACAGAAGAACAGGGTGGCACACAGGTAAAAAGGAATTTCCCGCCAGAAGGCAAAGGACTTTTTCCTGTCACTCTTGCTTTCAGCAACGCTTCCCTTCATTTCAGGAATAGGCTGTACAAGGACAAGAAGGATCAGGCCAAGCCCCAGCAAGGCCACCAAACGGAAGCACAGCCGCCAGGAGCCGCCTTTGGCGACAATTAGGCTGATGAGCAGAGGGACCAGCACGGCGCCCACACCATAGCAGGCATTGCAGAAGTTCAGCTTGCCGCCGGCGTTCTCATACATTTCCGTGATAGTGGTATTCGTAATGCTGTTCACGCCGCCCCAGTAGAACCCGGCGAAAAAGGACAGCGGATACATGAGCACCGGCGTCCTTACCAAGGACATGATGGTATAGCACAGGAACATCAATCCGCCGTACAGCAGCAGCACTCGTTTCCGTGAAATCGCTTTGCAGGCAACGCCGGTAAAGATGCTGGCCAGCAGGTTGCCCAAAGCCAGAAAGCTAATGAACAAACCGCCCTGGCTGTCCGTCCAGCCAAAGTCCGCAATCATAAACTGCAGCCCGGTATTGGCAGCCAGCACCATGCAGCCTACGGAAAAATACGCATAGAGCATGACCAGATAGGTTTGAAATCGCTTATCTTTCATTGAACGTTCCCCCTTCAGCTAATGACCATTATACCGTGTGCGGCCTGCTTTTGCAAGAAAAAACAGATCAGAAAAGGAGACCGCACAAGGCAGTCTCCTTCGGAACAGCACAATTTTACTTTTCTTCTTCCTGATGCTTCAGCGCCGCACCTACGAAGCCGCGGAACAGGGGATGGGGACGATTGGGACGGGACTTCAATTCCGGGTGGAACTGAACCGCCACATACCAGGGATGGTCGGGGATTTCCACAATTTCCACCAGATTCCGCTCGGGGTTCTTGCCGGCAATGCGCATGCCGCCGTCCACAAACCGCTTCAGGTATTCATTATTAAACTCATACCGATGACGATGACGTTCTTCAATCTCGCTTTCCCCATAGCACTTGTAGCTGATAGAATCAGGCGCAAGAGAGCAGTGATACTTGCCCAGACGCATGGTGTGACCCAGATTCTCCAGATTCTGATCCGGCATCAGGTCAATCACAGGATAGGTGGTATTGGGATCCATTTCCGTGGTGTTGGCATCACGGAGATCCAGCACGTGACGGGCGAACTCGATGACCGCCATCTGCATGCCCAAGCAAATGCCGAGGAAAGGAATCTTATGCTCACGGGCATACTGGCAAGCCACCATTTTACCTTCCAAACCACGGGAACCGAAGCCGCCAGGAACAAGCACGCCGTGGCAGCCTTCCAATGCTTCGGCAATATTCTCCTGGGTCAGTCCTTCCGCCTGAATCCACTTAATGTGCACCTTGGCAGAATGTGCAATACCGCCGTGGGTCAAGGCTTCCACGATGCTCAGGTAAGCATCGGGCAGCTCCACATACTTGCCCACCAGCGCAATGGTGGTTTCCTTCTGGGGGTTCAGCTGACGGTTCACCATGGCCGTCCACTCGGTCAGGTCGCAGGGCTTGTTCTCCAGATGAAGCAGCTCGCAAACCTTATCGTCCAAGCCCTCCTCATGGAGCAGCAGCGGTACTTCATAAATGGAGCGGGCATTCACATTTTCAAAGACACGATCTGCGGGCAGGTTGCAGAACAGACCGATCTTGGCACGTAGGTCTGCAGGCACCTCATGCTCGCAGCGGCACACCAGAATGTCAGGGCTGATGCCGATGCCGCCCAGTTCCTTCACAGAGTGCTGGGTGGGCTTAGTCTTCAATTCGCCGGCCGCCTTCAAATAAGGCACCAGGGTCACGTGAATGTACAGGCTGTTTTCAAAGCCCACCTCGGCACGCATCTGGCGAATTGCCTCCAAGAAAGGAAGGCTCTCGATATCGCCCACCGTGCCGCCGATTTCCGTAATCACCACGTCCGGCGCATTCTGCTGACGGGACACCAGCAGGATGTTCCGCTTGATTTCGTTGGTAATATGGGGGATTACCTGAATAGTTGCGCCCAGGTACTCGCCCCGGCGCTCCCGGTCAATCACAGTCTTGTATACCCTGCCGGAGGTTACGTTAGCCGCCTGCGTCAGGCTTTCGTCAATAAAGCGCTCATAGTGACCCAGATCCAAATCCGTCTCAGCACCGTCGTCCGTCACGAAAACCTCACCATGCTGATAAGGGTTCATGGTACCCGGATCCACGTTGATATAAGGATCAAACTTCTGGATGGAAACCTTCAGGCCACGGCACTTCAGCAGCCGTCCCAGGGACGCAGCCGTAATGCCCTTGCCCAAAGAAGATACAACGCCGCCGGTCACGAAGATAAACTTAGTGTTCATGCAGATCAATCCCCCCTGTGATCCCAAAAAAACATTGACGCTCTAGTATAGGCTTTACAACCGGATTCGTCAAGTGCAAAAACAGAGAAAAACCCTGAAAAAAGCAGAAGTAAGCGAGCAAGGGAGACGTGCATGGAAAGCCATCCCGCCGGGCACACGCTTTTTATCAAGTATCATCAGACCCGTTCCATGGTCTCCCGTAGGAAAGCTACGGAGCGTTTGACTGCCTCGGTATTCATCGTTTGCGCCGCATAGGGTTCAAGGATCAGAGCACCGTCATACCCCTGCTTCTTCAGTTCCCGGAAGAGCCGCAGAAAATCCATGACGCCCTCCCCCGGCAGGCAAAGCTTGCCGGAAGCATCCCAGTCCAGCAGATGAACATGCCGAATCCTCCCTTCCATCTGACGGAGCATATCAAAGGGATCCGTTTTGCCCAGATAAGCCTGCTTCACATCCAGTACGAAGTGCAGATCCGGCAACAGCTTCAGAGCGCTTTGCACACAGGCAAGGTCCCGCAGGGTGCACCAATTTACATTCTCCCACAGAATCTCCATGTTCCGGCTTTTGGCTGCGGCCCGCATGGCTGCGAAACGTTCCGGCAGGTTGGCAATCCGCTCCGGGGTCATGGGCGACCGTGCGCCGCTGGGTCCGTGAAATACGTACCAGGAGGCACCCAGTACCTGCCCTGCATCCAGCACGTGGGTTAAGGTCTCCATGGCATCTCTTCTTTGCCGAGGAGAACCGCCGAACAAGTCCGGCTCGAATTGGGTGCCCTTAGGATGTACGGATATGCAGGGCAAACCCTGCAGATGATCCTTCACCACGCGGCCGAAATCGCCGCTGTACTCGCTCCTTGTCTGCAGGAAAATCTCGCATACATCCAGATCAAACTGACGCAGGAAAGAGGCTTCCTCCTCCGTTTCCATTCGTCCGTAAAATCCGGCAGAGGACATGCCCAGTTTCATCACAGCTTCCCTCCCAGCGCATCCAGAGAGCAGGCAAACGCATCGCTGAATTCCTGCATAAACGCCTGTACCTCCGGTAAATCAATGTCCTGAATGGATTGCAGAATGCTTTGAGCCGCATCCGCAAACTCCCGATCTCCCGACCGCATTTCTTCCATGCAGTGGGCATAGGCACTGATGCGATCTGCTGCCTTCACCAGCTGCCAATCGTAGGTAGTTTCATCAGGCTGCAGGTAAGCATGATAAGCGGGCCGCAAATCTTCCGGCAGGGTGTGCAGCAGCTTTTGCAATGCCTGCTGTTCCATGCGGCTATAGGCTTCATGAATCACCGCATCATGATGCTTCACCGGCGTAGGCAGATCCCCGGTGAAAATCTCCCCCACATCATGATACATGGCCAACACTGCCACATGTTCCGGCGATACTTCTTTGTGAAAGCGTTCCTTCGCCAGCACTGCCAATCCGTGAGCAATCATGGCCGACTGCAGGGAATGTTCTGCATCGTTTTCCGGCTGGGTGGCATGCATCAATCCCCACCGGCGAATCAGCCGAAGCCGGGACAGCCAAGCAAAAAATGAACTCATACGCGCCTCCTGCATCATCGGTATGCCTGTATGATACACAAAAAAGCTCGTGTTGACAATCATCTGCTTTCCTTCTATAATAGTCACTGAAAATTGCATCCACCGCTAGGGGGGCGACACGGAAGATCACATCCGTGGCTGAGAGGGCTTCGAGCCGACCCTTAGAACCTGTTGTAGATGATCCTACCGTAGGGAAGCGGACGCACGGTTTTTTGCTGTGCATCGGCCTTTGCGCCTAAGCTGCTTTCCCGCGTATAACGCGGGTTTTTCTTTTGGGGATGCGAAAGAAAAAAGGAGGATACCCATCATGTTCCAACTCATTGCAAAGGCCTTGGCCGATGAAGCCACCGCCACCGATGCAGCGGCAGAAGTCGCCGAATCTACCCCGTCCTGGTTCCAGACAGCATTCAAGAAGTTTGCTTCCTTCCCCCTGTGGGCATGGATTCTCGTTGCCGTGCTGCTGGTTGGCGGTTTCATCGCCTACAGAGCCATTAAAGGCAGCAAGAAAACCGTATGGAGCACCAAGATGATTTCCATGGGTGCCATTTGCATGGCACTGAGCTGCGTACTGAGCCTGATTCGTCTGTGGAGCATGCCTCAGGGCGGTTCCGTCACCCCTGCCAGCATGATGCCCATGATGCTCTTCGCCTACGTATACGGCGTAGGTCCCGGCCTTGCGCTGGGTGCGGTGTACGGCGTGCTGCAGTACATTCTTGGGCCTTGGTTTGTCAGCGTACCCCAGGTACTGCTGGACTACCCCATTGCCTTCGC